>VGTJ01000095.1 GCA_016874775.1 Deltaproteobacteria bacterium | reverse complement strand
ACCTTGGACGCCAACGATTATCCCAAAGGCCTACAGGTCTCCGACGATGAGTTTCAAGCGCTCAATATCAAACCCGGTAAGTTTCATGGCGATTGGAACTATACGCTTCTTCCTCGCTCTTAATCGGCAACTTAATTCTTGCCCATGCCTAACGTAGAGCCATGTTACAGCGACGCACTTTTCTTTGTGTGGTGAGTGTGTGGTTGGTCAGCCAGGCTGCCTGTACGTTCTCCGGTGGTGTCTCAACCTTCAGTAACAAGAAACATAACGGCGGCGTTGGATACCTGTCGTCGACCGAACGTAGCGGGCAATGGGAGTTCGATGGACCACCACCGAAAGTTGGTGAAGTGACTGATCGCCTCATCTATCGCCAGATGCAGAAAGAGGCAGTGTATTCGATTCTCTCATCAACAAAAGATTACGGATTGAGTGAGCCATATCCTGAGCGCAAGCGTCGTATCACTGCGATTCGCGAAATGGGAACGGTGAAAGAAAGTGAGCGAACGCGACATTACTATGAAGTTGAATTTGAGTTCGTGAACTCAGTACGAGAACAATCGACAAAGGAGGATTGAAGAATGGCTGATGCGGTAAACTTTCCCCGCCCCTTGCCGGATTTTGACGCGCAGGAATTTTGGGCGGGGTGTAATCGCGGTGAACTAGTGATGCAGCAGTGTATGAGCTGCAAGAAGTTTCGTTGGACACCGCGTCCGATGTGCCCGCACTGCAACTCGATGGACCACGAATGGGCCAAAGTCAGCGGCAAGGGCAAAGTGTATTCATGGACAATCATCACGCACCCGAATCATCCAGCAGCAGTGAATAAAGTGCCGTATAACGTGGCGCAAGTGCAACTCGATGAAGATCCTGACTTGGTGATGGTCACGAATCTGGTTGGTGTGAAGAATGAAGACATTCGCATCGATATGCCGGTCCAGGTCGTCTTTGAAGAACACGAACCAGGAGTGAAACTGGCAAAGTTCAAGCCTATCTGAAAACGAAGAGAGCTTCGCTGCGAAAAAGGGAGGGGTCGTGCAACTCAACCTCAATGGCAAAGTCGCAATTGTGACTGGTGGCAGTAAAGGGATCGGACAAGCTACTGCGCTGGGTTTTCTTGTGGAAGGAGCGTCGGTACTGATTTGTGCTCGTGGGAAAGAAGCTCTCGAAGAGATGGTACGTCAGGCGGGAAAACAGGGTGAAGGGCGGATCGTCGGTATGCAAGCGGATCTCACCAAAGGTGAAGATGTGAAGGCGGTGGTCGCTCGTTGCGTATCGACTTTCGGACGTGTCGATATTTTAGTGAATAATGCTGGCAGTGCACGTCCAGGGGATTTCCTCACTCTTCCAGATGAAGCGTGGACGGATGACTGGACGCTCAAGTTTTTTGGCTACATGCGGATGGCGCGCGAAGTGCTCGCGCAGATGCATACGCAAGGTGGGGGCGTTATCATCAATGTCGCTGGCACTGGTGGTTTGAAGCCGATGGGAAGCTATATGATTGGCGGTTCTGCCAACATCGCCGTGAATCACTTTACCAAGGCGTTGGCCGATGAGGGGGCTAAACACGGTGTCCGTGTTGTCGGGATCAACCCAGGGCCAATTCTCACCGAACGATTGGAGAAATTTCTTTCGACGTTTGGACCTGCAGGTGCGAGTCGGGAAGAAGCCTTGAAAAAAATGACGCCGCTTGGTCGTGTCGGCAAATCTGAGGAATGCGCCGATCTGATTCTTTTCCTGGCATCCGAACGCGCCGCGTTCATTCACGGCGCGAATATCACGATTGATGGTGGAGCAAATCCGGGAATTATGGGCTGAGGTTCATTATATGAGCAAATAATCCTCTGGAGATCGCGTCAACGCTCGCTGCCATTGGGTTGCCACGTTGGTGAGGAGTCTTTTCTGTGCCACCTGAGACGTTTCCGCTCCCACATAGATGTCGTTGCCTTCGCCCCTCACCCATCGCACGTGGGCATCAAGTTGTGCGCGTTCCTCGCCATCGCGGGGAAGATCTAACAACATGTCGATATCGTAGGCATCGCCCTGTCTTGGCACATATGGTGGAGTCAGGGAAAAACAAAATCCGCCAGCACTGAGATCCACGCCTTGTCCAGAGATCCACAATCCCGTCGATCCTTGACGGCGGAGACGGACAGCGAAGGATGCGGGCACCCGTAACCATTCACGTAGAACTGGACGTGCCTGATCGGGAAAAGTGAAGACCTCGATCTGTGGCAGCACAACCCGAGCGACCCGAAACGGCACGAGGCGATCATCAAGTTCCAGGTGGCCTGGTGTTCCTCGGGCTAATCCCAGCAGCGAAACTTTGCCCATTTCTGCAGTGACCCGAAGAAGCATCCGTGTGTCTTGTCGTTTCTCGACGCGACACATGGCACGCACTGCAGTTCCTTTGTGCAAGAAATCTCCTGGGACAATTCCGGTCGGACGCCACAGTCGTGAAGACGCATCAGGCGGAATGGCGCCTCCCTGTATGGGTTTGCTGCGTAAATGAGCGAGGAATCCAGTACGAACCCAGTTGAGAAACGGTGCTGTCATGCCAGTTTTCCCTTCGTACCTGCCTTTAGGTGAGCAAATAGTCGGTGGGATGCCGCGCCATCGACTGCTGAAGTTCTGAAACTAAGACTGCCAAGTCCCGTCGCTGGGTTGGGTCGTGGACCTCGATCCCGACGTGAACCTCTCCATTGGTTCTTTTGCTCCAACGGACTTCGCCTGTGACTGCAAGTTGTTCCTGGTCTCTGTGCGGCAAAGAGAAGGTCATGTCGAGTTCGTATTGCGTTCCCGAGATTGGCAAATGCGGGGAGGAGAACGCGAAGCAGCAACCTCCGGCGCTGATGTCGATCCCTTTTCCCGATTGCCATGCCCCAGGAGTGCTCGCGTGACGGAAGCGGACCGCGAACGACACCGGAATACGCAATAACTGACGGTGAACCTGCTGTGCTTGGTGAGAAAAAATCTCTACCTCAACGATAGGCAAGGCGACATGGACAACCCGAAACGGAAAGATCCTATTGTTGATCTCACAATGTCCATGGGTACCTCCCTTGAGGCCAAGCAATGGTACTTTTCCTATCTCAGCGGTAATGCTGAGGCGAAGAATTTCTCCATCCTGCTTCTGTTTCTCGACTCGACACATCGCGTGGATGGTTTCCTGCCGATGAGTGAATCCAATCAAAAAGCGCCATAGTATTGCTGAACGTCGGAAAAAACAAAAAAACCTTTAGCGCTGGCAGCCGAGAGCTGTCGCAATCAACGGTGAGCCTTTACGACTCCCTTTTTCCGCTTTAAGGTCCTCACTGGTGGGCTTGATCGCATTGTTCAGGAAAACAATTCGCCCCTTATCTTCTATTGTCCTCTTCTTATGACGCGCGGTACTCTCTATGTGGTGGCGACACCTATTGGTAATCTCGAAGATATCACCCTTCGTGCGCTTCGCGTCTTGAAAGAAGTTGACCTGATTGCTGCCGAAGATACGCGGCACACCCGGAAATTACTAACCCATTATGGGATCTCCACTCCACTGACGAGTTATTACGATCAGGTCGAGGCGGAGAAAGCGCCGGTATTGGTCGAGCAATTACAGATGGGAAAACGTATTGCCCTTGTGAGTGATGCCGGCACACCGGCTATTTCCGATCCAGGCTTCCGTCTTGTCAAAGGTGCATGGGAAGCAGGAGTCCCCGTTGTTCCTGTGCCTGGCGCCTCGACCCTAACAGCATTATTGAGCGTTGGCGGATTGCCGACCGACACGTTCATCTTTG
The DNA here is from genome assembly GCA_016874775.1 of Deltaproteobacteria bacterium. NCBI lineage: Bacteria > Pseudomonadati > Myxococcota > Myxococcia > Deltaproteobacteria bacterium. The sequence goes on along the minus strand of VGTJ01000095.1, from coordinate 19,706 downwards.
AGGGATTTCTGCCGGCAAAACCAGGACAGCGGCAAAAAGCTCTCGAACGTCTCAAGCATGAAGAGCGCACGTTGGTATTCTTTGAGTCCCCTCATAGGTTGTTTGAGACACTGAGTGATATCGAAAAAATTTTTGGCGACCGCGACATCGTCATTGGGCGAGAACTGACAAAGATGTACGAAGAGGTGCGACGTGGACCGGTGAGCGAGGTCAGGCAGATGCTACAAGGACGTGAGGTGAAAGGAGAAGTGGCATTACTCGTTAGTGGATGGGATGGAACTACACTCACTGAGGAACCCCTGTCCTTAGTGGAGGAAATCCAACTCTTGGAAAAAGAAGGATTGTCGCTTAAAGAAATCGCTCAGACTGTGAGCGAACGACGTAAAGTGCCGAAACGTGAAGTCTACGCGCTTGGCGTCCGACTGAAAGAGAGCAAGCAATGAACCGCCCACGACGAGAGTCAGTCAGCGAGAGCAGGCAGGCGACGAAGAAAATTTCTCAACTTCTCGGGTTGCTATTTAAGGCACATCCGTGGCATGGGGTGCCGGTCGGGCAAGATGCACCTTCGGCAGTGACGGCATATATCGAGATCGTGCCGACCGACACGGTCAAGTACGAGATCGATAAGGCCACCGGAATTTTGAAGATTGATCGTCCGCAACGGTACTCGAACATTTGCCCAACATTGTATGGTTTTATTCCTCGTACCCTTTGCGCCAAACACGTCGGACAATTCTGTGTCGACAAGACGGGCCGCCCGGGAATTGTCGGAGATGGAGATCCGCTCGATATCTGTGTGCTGACGGAGAAGACCATTCCACGCGGGGACATTCTACTGCAGGCGATTCCGATCGGCGGATTGCGCATGATCGATGGCAATCAGGCCGACGATAAGATCATTGCCGTCATGCGTGATGACGCCGTTTATGGCAACTGGCGCAACATTTCCGATTGTTCGGTAACGCTAGTGGAGCGACTGCGCCATTATTTTCTGACCTATAAAGATGCACCCGATGCAACCGAGCGTCGTGTCGAGGTGACGCATGTGTATGACCAGCATGATGCTCATGAAGTGATTCGTCGCAGTCTCCGAGATTACCGCGAAGAGTTTGGTGATCCCGAAGCGACGCTGACCGCGTCGCTGCCAGACGGGAAAGATTCGGCACGCCAACGGAAGAAGTAAGCAGGAGGAGAGTCAATTAAGAGTGAAGAGTGAAGAGTTAAGAGTTAAGCATGAAGCATGAAGCATGAAGAAATAAGGCTTTGTTCCCTTCCCCCTTTTCCTTTTTCAACTCTGTACTTTTCATTCTTCACTCTTCCCGGTAAACCTCCGTCTTCGGGTAAAATGCGTACCAACCAAACCAATAAGAGACATGCCCACCAAGGCGAGGGAGTTTCTCTCCTGTTTTCGAGTTTACTAACTGTTCTTCCTGACTGTTCCAAGTTTCTCCGCTCCTTTGGTCGACAAGGGTGCCTATTGTCGTTCCGAGGGTAAACGTATGAGTGCTGCGTTCATATGCGCGAACGGTGCGGGTGTCAGCGTCGCCAACAAGCACCAGATTCACGCCAGCATGCGAATCGTTGATGACTTTTTTCTTTCCTATCACTTCCAGTGGGTACGCTTTCGGTTGTCCCTTGAGTTGTAGAGCGAAGACATAACTTTTGGTTGCAAGCCGCTGATCGCGCGGGAACACCGGGAACATCGTTTTCGGGCTCGAGAAATAATTGCCATACGGCTGACCAGGCGTGTAGTCACGTTGATGGCCAGTATTGATGTCGAGCACTTTCGTATCGGGATGATCGCGCAGCCATTGTTCCCAACTAGTAATGGTGACCGGAAGAACTTTGAGTTTCGGCCCACTTTTCGCCAACGATCCCACGACCGGCTCACCGGTCAAGTTGTGCCACAAACTTTCTGTTTGATGATCATACATCAGCTTGTTGCTGCGATAGAGAAACCCAGAAGAACTGAATGTATATGTCGTCCCACTCACGGTGGTATCGTACAGGATCCCTGATCCGCACAACGTTCAATACGACAGGGTCACTGCCTTTCCACCGACGACATCGTTGAACATCTCATGCCAATCAAGGATACGCAGTGGATAGGCGCGATGATCGTTGTTGATGGAGACACCGAAAACGGGTTCGTGCGGGGTGAGATACTTCGCTTCCCCAGGGCTGACATGCTTAGGATTGGTCAGGGCAGGGATGCCATCTTTACGCACTCCACCCCAGACCATTTCTTCAAGCCGTAGGCGATAGGGGACACCTGGATAAAGAAAATTCTCAAACGCAGGATCGATACGTGTATAGACGTTCGCTTTCCAGGCGAGAAAATTTTTGTTGGCACGAATTTCTTCATGTGCTTGCAGCCATTCGTGCCATTTGTCCCATGCCTCGCCAAACTTTTCACCAGTGAGCTTTTCTAAAACCGGTACCGGTGAGATGCCAAACAGTTCGTTGAAACGTAAGAGTTCTATGAGCGCTGGAATTGCCGCGGGGTTCTTCAATTCGCCGAGGGCCTGTATCGCTTCGACACGATAATGTTGACTCGGGTGGGTCAGGTTCGCGACCAACGCATCGACGAGGAGTTCATCTCGTTGCGCAGCATGACTGTGAAGAGAAAAGGGGACAAGGAGAAGAACGAGAACGGTGAAAAAGGGAAGAACAAAAGTGAAAAGACGGGAAGAAAAGGGGAAAGAAAGCACGGTTGATGATCGTAACGAGTTCCGGCACGTCATACGCCCTCCTTGGCACTGTGGTCATACGTTTTCTAACTACCTTTATGCAGACAAAGTTCCGAGTGCTTGTGCTTTGTCTCTCGCCCCTTTGTACGTCGAACTTGAAGCTAAATCGGACCCGCGAACATTCGTACACTTTACGCTGCGGCCTCTCGCACCTGTCATTCTGAGCGGAGCGAAGAATCTCTCTGCGACCCCAGCGTTGCACTCAGTTAGGGTAGCGTGTGCTGCGCGCACGATGCGCTCTCCTGTTTCGATGCCCGTACGCATGGCGCACGCTACGGCTTCTCTGGTGAAAACCCTAAGTGGCGCAGATCACCCGCAGGCCCGACTTCACCGCAGCCTCAGCCATAAACTCAGGGTCGCGCCCTAAATCTGATGGGCAGGGGTCCATAAAGGTCCCGACACCAAGCGATTTCAACTCTTTGAGACGATCAACGCATATCGTCATGGCTTCATTGCGCTTGAACTCTTTGACGACGACGCTATCCGCTTCCCAGCCAGACCAGGCAATAAGCAAATGTTCATGCACTAGCGTGGTTCCCAATTCCTGTGGGGTGCAGGTACCTGTGACTGTGTTGATTTTTTCTGGCATAGAACCTCCCTTTTGTGGTGAAGCCTGAAGAATTATGAGGAAGGACAAGCTTTTTCATTTTCCGAAACGCTTCACGCTTCACTCTTCACTCTTACCTTTTAGTATTTGACTACGAATCCTGCGAACTCGTTATTTCCTTCCTGCCATTCAACATTGACAGCCGAGACTCTCGCTCCTGGTGGTCCCTCGCGGCACCAAGTAATGAGCTGTTCAAGTTGCTCTTTTTCACCTTCGGCAATCAGCTCAACGCTCCCATCTGGACAATTGCGTACCCAGCCAGCCAGCCTCAAGAGACGGGCACGATCACGAGTTGAAGCGCGAAAATAAACGCCTTGTACTCGCCCCTGTACGATCACATGAATGCGCTGAACCATGCTCTCGCTTTTCTATACGGAATTATGTTGAGGTGCGAGAGCCAAGCAGGTAATGCGCGCACGCAGCAATAACGGCGCAACCCGTTCCCGACTCATTGCGAGAAAATGCCACCAGCACAGTGATGGGAAGGGATACTACGGCCATGAGGAGGTCGGCCTACTTCGCATTATGAAAGATCACGCCAAGTGTGTAGCGTGACCCAGAGGTAATCGTACTGACTCCATGCCGTACCTGCACGCGATGATAGCCGCGTTTGCCCAATGCGGGGCGATAGCGAGTGGTGAAAATGAGCATCTCGCCTTGTTCATTCGCAATCGCTTCACCGCGAGATTGGGCGCGCGGGCGTTGTTCAAATAGCAGAAACTCACCGCCAGTGTAGTCTTGCTCGCGACGACTCAAGAAAAACGTCAACTGCAACGGGAACGCGACTGCGCCGTACAAATCTTGATGTAAACAGTTGTAGCCACCTGCTTCGTAGGAGAGTAACAGCGGGGTGGGACGAGTTTGTCCGTGTTCTCGACAGTAGTCGAGAAACTCCACTAGTGTCGGTGGATACTGTTCGGGAATACGCAGGGCTTCCATCCAACGATTGGCCATCGGCGCAAGGAACGTATACGAGTGTTCACGAAGTTGGTGAACCAATGGTGGCAATGGATCGGCAAAGTACTTGTACTCACCCAGACCAAACTGATGCCGCGCCATGTTGGTGCGACTGCGAAACTTTTCGTCTTTGTCATATAAAGCGATCAATTTGCTGCATTCATCCGGCGTGAGCAGGGGGGAAGTTTTGGTGTACCCTCGATCCCAAAGAGATTGTTCGAGGGCTTGCCAGTCAAGACTTTCGAGGCGTTTTTTGATGGTCATTCAACGCCCCAGCGGGGGCTGTATTGTCGCTTCGACCGATAGGCCAGCCTCAGAACTGGCAGGATGGTAGTACAGTACCTCGAATCCTAAAACCCGCCCGTCCTTATCCTTCATGACGACGACCTCGTCGTCCGTAAGCGTACTTGCATACTCTTGCATTGGATCACCCAGCCAAATGGTCAGTGTATGGCCAACTTGATCGTGAATTACTTTGATGCGCTCCATACAACCTCTCCCTTTTTGAGGCTATCCGCCGGATATGGCGTGATCAAGAAGCCCTCTTCATTTTCTTTGCGGACAACTGCACCTACGAACCGAGGGGTGACAGTTCGATAGAAGAGAAGTACCTCCGGATCCTTTATACTGCGGCGTATCTCTGTGGGATCAGTAAGAGTTGTCACAACATTATCTAGCCGATCCGTGAGGACCGGATGTTTCACTGTTGAGATGTAGGCCCACCATTCCTTTGAGCAACGGACAGAAAATCCGAGTGGGGTCAGTACCTTGAACATGCCGTTACTCGATCATCCGCAAAAACTCGTCCTCACCGACAATCTTCACTCCCAGTTGTTGTGCCTGATCGAGCTTGGAGCCAGCTTCCTCACCAGCAACGACATAGGTCGTGAGTTTCGAAACACTCGACGACACTTTGCCGCCGAGCGCTTCGATATGTTTCTGCGCTTCTGGGCGGGTCATAGCGGCGAGTGTCCCGGTGAGTACAAACGTCTGACCGCTGAACTTGCCGTCACGTCTGGCTGTGACTTTCGGGAAATGCACTCCTGCTTTCAGTAGTTTATCTATGACCCGACGGTTCTGTTTCTGTGCGAAGAAATGGGCGATGCTGCGTGCGACCTCTGGTCCGACATCGCGAACTGCTTGGAGCTGTTCTTCGCTGGCATCCAGTATGTGTGGAAGGTCACCGAAGTGTTCTGCCAGTTGCTTGGCTGTCGCTTCGCCGACGTGCCGAACTCCGAGTGAAGAAATAAAACGAGGAAGCGTAGTTGTTTTACTCTTTTCGATCGCATCAATCAGGTTCTGCGCTGATTTTTCGGCCATACGATCTAGTGACGCAAACTGCTCCTTACTCAAGTGGTAGAGGTCTCCTGCATCACGTACTAGCTCCTTGTCGACAAGCTGCTCGATAATCTTTTCACCGAGCCCTTCGATATCCATCGAGCCACGCGCGCCAAAGAACTTCAGGCTCTCTTTCAGTTTGGCCTGACACGCGAGGCCAGTGCAGCGGTACGCAGCTTCACCTTCCTCGCGTTCGACTTCTGCTCCACAGACTGGACACTGGCTTGGCATGACAAACTTTTTCTCACGTCCGGTGCGTTTCTCGTTAATGACCTTGACGACATAGGGAATGACATCACCCGCTCGTTCGACTACTACCGTGTCCCCAATACGAATATCTTTGCGGGTGATCTCATCCATGTTGTGTAACGAGGCGTTGCGAACCGTCACGCCACCGATGCCGACCGGTTCCATCTCGGCGACAGGGGTTAACGTACCAGTGCGTCCAACTTGCGGAACAATGTTCAGAATCTTCGTTGTCGCTTGGCGAGCCGGAAATTTGTAGGCTACTGCCCACCGGGGCGAACGCGAAATTTCACCAAGCTGACGTTGCAGGGTGAAGCTATTCACTTTCACAACTGTCCCATCGATCTCGAAAGGAAGATCGTCGCGACGTTTCTCTAAGTCATCGAAGAAGACGAAGACCTCGTCAAGATTACGGCACACGCGGCGATAGGGAACCGGTTTGAGTCCCCAACCGGTCAGGGCCTCGGTAAACTCCCAGTGCGTGGCAAAGGAGACCCCTTCGACACGCCCGACACCATGACAAAAGAGATCAAGCGGTCGTTTGGCGGTAACCGAGGAGTCGAGTTGTTTTAACGACCCCGCCGTGGCGTTACGTGGATTAGCGAATATCGGCTCGCCGGCGGCTGCACGTTCGCGATTGAGTTGGCGAAACGGTTCGGTGGGAAGATATACTTCTCCGCGAACCTCTAGCACGCGCGGAATTGGGTAGCGAGATTGTGACAACAAGCGCAACGGAATCGATCGGATGGTTTTGAGGTTGGCGGTGATGTCTTCACCAGTTACCCCATCGCCGCGTGTCGAGCCTACGACCAGTTTGCCATTTTCATACACCACCTCAACGGCCACGCCATCGATCTTCGGTTCGGCTTCATATTCGATTGGTGCCTCATTTTTGAGGAAGCGATGAATCCGCTCTTCAAACTCCTGCATCTCTTCACGACTCAACACATTGGCGAGCGAGAGCATCTGCAGCGAATGGCGAACTTGTGCGAATGCTGAGAGTGGCGGCGCACCAACCTTTTGCGTGGGTGATGTGGGGTCTTGTAACTCTGGGTGCTGTTTCTCAAGCTCTGTGAGACGACGAAACAACTTGTCATACTCGGCGTCGCTGACAAGTGGATCGTCGAGCACATAGTAGCGATAGTTGTGAAGGGTTAGTTCTTGACGCAGACGTTCAACTTCGGCTTTGACTGATGTATCCGCTGGCATGGAGGGTATTGTACAGATCAGAGCAAAAAAAAAAGGCCCCTTGGAAAACTCCCCAAGTGGCCTTACGAGGGACGGACGAACAACACTTACATGACTTTGCTAACGTTTTGCGCTTGAAGTCCTTTTTCCCCGTTAGTCAGTTCAAATTGTACTTCTTCTCCAGCATTGAGGCTGCGGTAGCCTTCTTCCTGGATCGCAGAGTAATGCACGAAGACATCCTCTCCACTGTCCTGGGCAATGAACCCATACCCCTTTACGTTGCTAAACCATTTGACCTTCCCCTTCGCCATACAGCCTCCTCCTCATTTCCGCCAACCTCCCAGGGAATAACCCGGTGTGCGTCAAGATTTGCTCACTAAGAGTAGAGGTTCCCTACAAATTTGTCAAGAAAAAGCGCTCGTTCAATGAGACTCTCTTTGTGATGCTCAGAACGAAAAAATCATCCCTGATCAAGGGGGACCGTAATGTGGTACACGCTGTGTGCACGACCAACTGACAGTAACAGTCCTTGGCTCATGCGTGCATCAATCACTTTACGACGAAACTCAGCCAGCGTCTTTATTTGATTGCCAGCAACTCCCAGAATCAGATCTCCACGAGCGAACCCAATGCGTTCTGCCGGGCTGCGGTTGCGAACTTTTGTCACGGCAAGCCCATCTTTATTTTCTGCAACGGCAAGACCGAGGAGTTTCCAGGCTAGCTCATCAGCTTTCTCCTGGGGAAATCGTCCGGCAGCGACAACGGCTTCGATTTCTTGTGCATTGCGCGAGAGACGAAAGCGCAACTTGGTTCCGGTATTATAGGCACGCTCACGTTGGAGGTATTCTTCGCTTGATTGTATCGGCTTGCCATCTAGACTCGTGAGCACATCACCGCGTTGTAAGCCTGCAGTAGCCGCAGGGCTTCCAGGTTCGACTCCCCGAATCAACACACCCTGTTTTTCCTTCAGGGAAAAATGGTGGGCCAGTTCGGGAGTCAAGGTTTGGATAGCGAGTCCGATCCACGGTGGCTCGACTGCGCCGTGGCTGATCAGCTCTTCAACGATACGTTTCGCGCGGGAGATAGGAATGGCAAAGCCAATCCCTTGGGCTTTACCATAAATCGCGGTGTTGATACCGACCAGTTCCCCTTTGATGTTGAGCAAGGGCCCGCCGGAATTTCCTGGATTGATCGAGGCGTCCGTTTGAATGAAGTCGTAGTACGTTCGCTCCCCCGTGTTCAGCGAGCGATTGACGGCACTGACAACACCAGTTGTGACTGTATGCGAGAGGCCGAACGGGTTGCCGATGGCAATGACGGTCTCACCAATCATTAAGTCTTCAGATGTGCCAAGCGGCAAATACGGCAATGACTTCGCGTCATCGACTTTGAGAACCGCAAGATCCGAATCTGAATCGGCTCCGACAAGACGAGCATTGAGCTTGCGGTCGTTCGACAATTGGATTTGTACTTTGCCGGACTGCAACACGACGTGTTCGTTGGTCAAAATATAACCGTCGGCACGGATAACGACGCCTGACCCCAAGCTGCGCTCAGTGCGACGATCAGGAAATGGCTCAAAGAAATCGCGAAAGAAATCTTCGAAAAACGGATTCCCGCCAAACGGATTCGCGGGTCGTTCAACTTCTTGTGAGGAAAAGATACTGACCACAGCTGGACTGGCTTTCTGGACTGCTATGACCACTGGGCTACGACGACTCACGTCCTGGGCCCAGAGCGGACTGACAGCGAAAAGCGAGAGCATCAACATCCAAAGAGTGCGCAGGCAGGGAGAAAAAAAGCAGAGGTAGTGATTCATAGCTATTAGAAAAATGATGAAATTTCCTCAATCAAGCGTCGTAAAAGTATGACCTTGATATTATCACCCTGAACGCAGTGAAGGGTCGCTCAGAGAGATTCTTCGCTTTGCTCAGCATGACAGAGAACAACGAATTCAGCATGACAGTGTACGCGACGGTCACGCCGCTTAAGACGAGTCTAATACAGCGCCGGTTGTTGCTGCGTAATACAGTGAATCGCGCCCAGCCCCCACACAAGATCAGTGCAGGGAATACCAACGACGTGCCGGGTGGGGAAAAGTTCTTGCAGGGTAACCATCGCACGTTTGTCATTAGGGCAGTCATATGTTGGAACAAGGATGACGCTGTTCGCAATATAGAAGTTGGCGTAACTGGCTGGAAGTCTGTTGCCATCATACTCGACAGGGCTTGGCATACAGAGGGGGACGACTCGCAATGGATTTCCGTCTTGGTCGGTCATCTGTTGCAGACGCTCAAAGTTATCTCGTAACACCGCATAATTGACATCTGCAGGGTCATCTTCCAGTGCACAGACCACGGTTGTGGGATTGACGAAGCGAGCTAAGTCATCGATATGCCCATCTGTGTCGTCTCCGACAATGCCGTCTCCCAGCCAAAGGATTTTTGTCACCCCGAGATACGCACGTAAATAGGCCTCAAGCTCTACACGACTCAGCGTTGGATTGCGATTCGGATTTAAGAGACATGCTTCTGTCGTGAGTAAGGTCCCACGTCCGTTGACGTCGATAGAGCCTCCTTCGAGGACAATACCGGGTTCAAAGATCGGTAGCGCGAGCATCTTCGCGATTTTCTGAGGTACGACATCGTCAAGATCCCACGGCCCGTACTTCTCACCCCAAGAGTTAAAGATCCAATCTGTGATCGCTAACTCTCGTTTCTCTTCCAGGGATCGACAGAGGAAGATTGGTCCGTGGTCACGTGCCCAGGTGTCGTTGGTGGGAATCTCACAAAACTGGACCGTACTGAGGTCGAGTTCCGCACGCTTGAGGAGCAGCCGGGTCTCGACGGCATCCTCGGCGTCATTCACGCAGATATTGACTGGCTCGTGAGTATGGAGAGCGCGAACAATTTCGACATAGATGTCAGGTACCAAGTCGAACTTCCCTGGCCAGGTATCAAGATTATGGGGCCAGGCAAGCCAGGTTGCTTCATGCAACTCCCACTCAGCAGGCATGCGATAGCCGAGACTCGCCGGAGTGATATTTGGAATGGGTGATGGCTGTGGCATAGCGATCCCAATAGAGATTTCCTAAATGAACTGTACCAAAAGTAGCCGAGGACAATAGATGAGATGTCTTTGTAGAGACACCCTGTCGAGGGCGTCTACACTGCGGGACAATCGCTCCTCAATCCACACTTCAAATAGGAATCTCGTATATTCATTCAGTCTGCAGAAATTCTCCCCGAGGCAGATTGTAAGTCATCATCAGCAGACGTCAATGGCGCAACCTGCTTGAACGATATAGCAAAATTTTTCTTCCTCCTTTTGACAGCGGAAATCAAAGGCTCTATATAAGGGGGAATCATCTCACACTGATAGGGGCAGCACGAACGCCGTTGATAAGCGTCACAGCACATTCTGCATCGACGTGTTCTCTCCAAAGACGAGAGGCGCGCGCTACTTTTTCCTGTTGCGGCTGTTTCCTTTCTCTACGATTGTCAGTACTGGATGCGAGGGAGGCCTCGCAAAGAACAAGGGAGCAGAGGAAATAACCTCCTGTTCCTGGTGGAGAAGCTGTTCGCTGATAACCCAAGGAGGGTACGTGTACCCATGGCAGTAGCAAAAGCAAGTTCGCGTGCGGCAAAAGAACCCCGTCTGGTGGCTGCAGTCCCTGGAGGAAAACGGACTGTGAGTAGCGCTCGTCCATCGGCGAAGCGTAATGCGTTGGAAGAAACAATCGACCTCTACGGTGTGCGCAACTGGGGCAGTGAGTATTTCGATGTGAATCCTGAAGGTGAGGTCGTACTGACGTTTGAAGGAACCCGTGGCACGCCCATTGCCCTGAAGGATGTCATCACCGAAGTGCAGAAGCGAGGACTATCGACTCCAGTGGTCCTACGGTTTCCGCAGATTCTTGATTATCAGATCAAGAAGCTCGCGAGCGCGTTCAAGTCGGCAATTGCAGAGTTCGAGTATAAGCAGGAGTATTTTCCGATTTTTCCCATCAAGGTGAACCAGCTCAAAGAGGTGGTGCAAGAGGTGCTCGACTTCGGCGACCGCTATAACCTGGGTCTTGAAGTGGGGAGCAAAGCCGAACTCACTGTCGCTTTAGCACTGACAAAACGAGAAGAGGCGCCCATCATCTGCAATGGCGTTAAAGATGAAGACTATTTGAAGCTTGCGCTGATGGGCAAACAGATCGGCAAGAAAGTTCTCATCGTCCTCGAAAGCCTTTTTGAAATGCGTTTGTTGGTAGAGCTGAGCAAGAAGATGAAAGTCCGTCCTTTCATTGGCTTGCGCCTCAAGCTCTCGTCGCGCGGGAGTGGCAAATGGGAGAAATCGAGTGGTGATCTCTCTAAGTTCGGGTTCACGACGACAGATCTACTGAAGTGCATTCAAGCGCTGTCTGATGAACGGATGGTGGACTGCTTACGCATTCTCCACTTTCATATTGGTTCGCAGGTGACCGATATCAAACGCATTCGTGAAGCGGTCAAGGAAGCAGCGCGGACCTACACCAAGCTGCGTAAACATTGCACCAATCTCGATTACCTCGATGTCGGTGGCGGGTTAGGTATCGATTACGACGGCTCCCGCACTAACTCTGAGTCGAGTGTGAACTACTCCGTGCAAGAGTACGCGAACGCGATCATCTACTCGATCAAAGAGGTCTGTGAAAACGAAGACGTGCGTGAGCCAATGGTGTTGACTGAGAACGGGCGCATGGTTGCGGCACCGCATGCGGTGTTGATCTTCAATGTGGTGAATGAGTTGGCGCTGACTAATGGCCCATTGCGTCTCTCCAACATGGAGAAGAAGCCGCAGGTTATTCAAGAGATGTATGAGTCATATACCGGCATCAATGGTAAGAACTACCGCGAATATTACCACGATGTCGTCGAGCGCCGCGATGAAATGTTCTCGCTGTTCAACCTTGGCTATTTGTCATTGGAAGATCGTGGACTAGGACAAGAGTTGTTCTGGGGGGTATGCGAGCGAGCGATCAAGTGCGCCAAACTTGCCAAACACATGCCCGAAGAGTTTGAAGACGTCGAGCGCATGCTGTCGCGCAAGTTCATTTGTAACTTCTCGGTCTTTCAATCGATACCGGACTCGTGGGCGATTGATCAGCTCTTTCCGATTATGCCAATTCACCGCCTCAACGAAGCGCCGGATCGCAAAGGCTATCTTGCGGATCTCACCTGCGATTCTGACGGCAAGATCGATAATTTCATTGACTTACGTGACATCAAAGACGAACTCGAACTCCACGCGCTGAATGGTGATCCCTATTACTTGGGGGTGTTCTTTACCGGTGCTTATCAGGACGTGATGGGTGATTATCACAATCTCTTTGGCCATGTACATGATGTGTTCGTTGTGGCCGATGGCAAAGGCAACTGCCACATCACCAAAATCACGCCTGGACATAAAATTGAGGGCGTCCTGAAAGTATTTGGTTACGAACGTGGAGAGTTGACCGCGGAGTTTCGTAATCGTGTGTCTGAGGGGATTACTCGTGAAGGACTCAAACCTGAGCTGGGAAACCAACTCATGCGAGAGTATGAAGCCGCGCTTGGGAGCTATACGTATCTTACACTTGAAAAATAGCGGTCAGCGGTCAGCTTTCGGCTCAGAATGAAGGACTGCGCAGCGTCTGGCTGAAAGCTGATAGCTGCATGCTGGTAGCCTCAACATGGCCACGATTGTTAATGGCAATGATCCAGGCATTATTCGTGATGCTGCTGAAGCCCTCCGTAATGGCGAGCTGGTCGCTTTCCCCACAGAAACCGTCTACGGCCTTGGGGCCAACGCGCTGAATGCGCAAGCTGTTGCACGGGTGTTCGCGGTCAAGAATCGCCCGCACTTTGATCCACTGATTGTGCACTTGGCTGATAAAGCAGACGTGCCGCGCTATGCAACTGATATCGATGAGCGAGCGGTTGCCCTGATGGATCGTTTCTGGCCAGGGCCGCTGACGCTGGTCTTGCGCAAGCAGTCTATCATTCCTGATCTGGTGACGGCTGGGCTTGATACTGTTGCTCTTCGTGTCCCTGCCCATCCTGTTGCCCTTGCTTTGTTGCGCGAGGCTCACGTGCCAGTTGCTGCACCGAGTGCGAATCCCTTTGGTTATGTCAGCCCGACGACGGCTATGCATGTGCAGGAATTGCTAGGTGACAAAATTGAGGTGATTCTCGATGGTGGGCCGTGTACGGTTGGAGTCGAGTCGACAGTGTGTGCGTGCACTGAAGAACAAGCGGTGATTCTCCGACCAGGTGGAGTTGCGATCGAAGAGATTGAGGCCGTTATTGGCCCTGTGCAGGTCGGAGCAACGACCCATCCTGACCGCCGATCGCCTGGCACGCTTGCGTCCCACTATGCTCCCCGAGTGCCACTGTCATTGATTGCTGCGGGAGCACCTCTTCTACGTCCGCAGTCTGGAGAGCGAGTCGGGCTCTTGCTGTTGAAGCCACGACCGGTTGAAGGGTATGCGACGGTGGAATTCCTGTCACGAGATGGGAACCTCGTCCAAGCTGCTGCGAACTTGTTTGCTGCTTTACGCCGGTTAGATAATCTCGGACTTGACCGCGTGATTGCTGAGTCGGTTTCCGAGCACGGGCTTGGCCGAGCGATTATGGATCGGTTGCGACGGGCCGCGGCATAGCGCTGGAAATTACTCGCGCTTCATCCTATATTCACCCCGAAACAGAAAATCAACATAACGAAAGAGTAGGGCGGGCTGTGCCCGCCATTTTTCTATGCGACCAAAACTCAAACCGTTTGCGTTTATTCTCGTCATTCTGCTCTTAGGAGCATTGGCAGCAGGAAATTACTACATGCTGCACGAAGCTCCTTTCGGCACCTGCTCGATCGGTGCTCCCGTGACGGATATGCCGAGCATGACTCGTGGATTATCCGAACTCTCGGCGTGCATTAACTACAATTATTATTTCCTTGGGGCTCCGCTGCTTGTCGGTTTATTACTACTTCTGACTCTCCCGAAACTGGTGACGAGTGGAGAACCAACGCAAGAAGCGGCGCCGGTGCAGGCAACTACCGAGCCTAAGAAAGTTGCAGCTCCACCAAAGCCAACATCTGGTGCGGCAATACAATTTCTTGGTTTGCTGCAAAGAGAAGGTCGGCTGGTGGACTTCCTGCGTGAAGACATTACTGCCTATGATGATGGCCAGATTGGTGCGGCCGTACGTGCGATTCACGAAGGCTGTCGCCAGATTTTATCTGAACACCTGACATTGGAGCCGGTTTTGAGTGGGAATGAAGGTGACGAAGTGACCGTGCCTGCGGACTTTGATCCCTCCGCGATTCGGCTGACCGGTAATGTGACTGGCGAGCCGCCATTTCGTGGTACACTACGTCATGCTGGCTGGCGTGCCAAACAAGTAAAGCTACCGGCTCAGCCTGCTGGACAAGACACCAAGATTGTTGCCCCGGCGGAAGTGGAAATTTCGTAAACGGTGAAGAGTGAATAATTATAAAAAGCCTCCTCCTGTTTTCCATTTTTAATTCTTCATTTTTAATTTTTAATTCCTAATTATGCCTTCTCCCCGTTACATCGTCGGCATTGACCTCGGCACTACCAACTGTGTAGTGGCCTATGTTGATACTCAAACCTCAGAGACTGACAATCCACCGATCCAGCTCTTCCATGTCCCACAACTTGTGACTCCGGGAAATGTTGAAGAGCGCGATTTGCTACCCTCGTTCCTCTACCTTCCGACCGCTCGCGAGTTTCCCGCAGGAAGTCTCACCCTGCCGTGGTCTGATGACTTGCCCTTTGCCGTAGGGACGCTCGCACGCACGCGTGGGGCGGAAGTCCCAGGGCGACTAATTTCTTCGGCGAAGTCTTGGTTGTGTCATGTTGGTGTCGATCGTACCGCGCCGATTCTTCCTTGGGGCGGTGGTGAAGACCTCAAGAAAATGTCGCCGCTAGAAGTCTCAGCCCAGTATCTCGCTCACCTGCGCCTGGCCTGGAACTCAGTGATGGCGAGGGAAGATGCCGGGGCTGTGCTCGAACAACAAGAAGTGTTTCTGACTGTTCCTGCCTCGTTTGATGCCGCCGCTCGTCAATTGACTGTGGAGGCTGCTGAACAGGCAGGACTGCCCTCCGTGCGGCTATTGGAGGAGCCGCAAGCGGCTTTCTATTCATGGATCGAAACTGCCGGGGAGCGCTGGCGTAAGCAAGTCAAAGTCGGTGACGTGATTCTCGTCAGCGACATCGGTGGTGGAACCTCTGACTTTAGTTTGATTGCAGTCTCCGACGAAGGCGGTGATCTAGCCCTTAATCGTGTGGCCGTTGGTGAGCACATCCTCCTCGGTGGCGACAACATGGATCTCGCCTTGGCCTATGCTGTCCAGCAGAAGCTGTCAGCGAAAGGAACCAAGCTCGACGCCGGACAAATGCGTGGTTTGTGGCAGAATTGTCGCGTAGCCAAAGAGAACCTTCTGCAACCCGATGCGGCCAAGAAACAACAGATTGCCATTCTTGGTCGTGGTAGCAGTGTGATCGGTGGATCGATTAAGACCGACCTGACGTATGAGGAAGTCGAAACGACGCTGGTTGATGGCTTCTTCCCACGTTGCGAGGCCAACGACATGCCGAAATCAGGCCGCCGTGTTGGCTTGCAGGAAATGGGGCTTCCCTATGCCGCTGACCCGGCTGTCACACGTCATCTCGCCAAGTTCTTAACCCGTCAGAAAGAAGCTGCGAGCGAGTCCCAGAGCTTTGCGCATCCGACGGCTATTCTCTTCAACGGTGGCGTCATGAAGGCGCAGTTGTTACGTCAACGGCTGGTTGATGTGCTCGATGGCTGGCTGACACAAGAAGGAAGTCCAGCATTGCGGGCACTAGAAGGCACGAACTTAGATCACGCAGTTGCCCGCGGTGCGGCGTACTATGGCCTGGCACGACGTGGCAAAGGCGTGCGTATCCGTGGTGGCGCAGCGCGGTCGTATTACATTGGTATCGAGACCTCAATGCCTGCAGTGCCAGGGATGGCTGCTCCACTGAAAGCACTGTGTGTTGCGCCGTTCGGTATGGAAGAAGGAACAGAGAGTGATATTCCGGGGCAAGAGTTTGGTCTGGTTGTTGGCGAACCCGCGCAGTTTCGTTTTCTTGGGTCAACGACGCGACGTGAGGATCGGGTTGGAACACTGATTGAAGAGCCTGGTGATGACATCGAAGAGCTGACCCCGATGGAAACAACACTCTCCTGGATCGGCCAAGAAGGGGTGACGATTCCCGCACGCTTACAGGTGCACCTGACCGAAGTGGGAACGCTGGAACTGTGGGCAGTGTCTCGTGACGAGACTCACCGTTGGAAGCTCGAATTCAACGTGCGTAGTGCTGGTGAGGAATAGGAACTCATGAAAGTCGGGGCACGGCACGCCGTGCCCCGAGCGTCGTCAGTTGGCTTTAATGATTGAATTACCAAAGACCGCCGGATTGTCGCCAGCCGTGCCAGTATATAACGTCGAACACTGATCTTCTGCACAACTAGGCCAACTCAGATTGCCATTGTCCAGATACCATCGACTAATACTCGATTTGAACAACCCTAATTTATCACCTGGAGTACCGGTCCAGTTACCCACGACAGGCATGTAGTCTGGATTGACGTTAGGATCGACTGCGAATGAACTCACGCTCAGCAACGGCTGCACTCCTACGCCTAACGCTGTATTGCTGAAGTAGAAAGTTCCATTACTTGGCCGGAAGACGCCAATCGTTATTGTCCCGTTACCATCCCAGTCACCAGCGATGGGGAGGTCATTAGGGCGAGTCCAATTGCTGGGCGACGGGTCCGAGGGGTTCGCTTCGTTGTAAGTATCAAAACAGTAATCGATAGTGCAAGCGTCTACGGTGCCATTCCCATTTTCTAACTGCCACTGTCCCGTGCTGGACCGGAAAACGCCTACTTTGGTGCGACCGGGGTTCGGACCTACCCATTGTCCTACTATTGGTTTATAGCCAAAACTCGCTGGCCCGGTATGAATCACGCTGCTAGTTGAAGGAGGAAAATTAGAATTGCTGAGCCGGAAACACTGGGAGGCAGTGTTCGGGCACGCGGTCTGATCAGTATGGTAGACACCGAGGGTTACAGTCTTGTTTGCATCAGCATCCCAATCGCCCGTAACTGCTATATCATTCTTTCCTGGGGCGCCGAAAACACCGTAACAGAAATCCTTTGTCGGATCACCATCCGACTGTTCAGCACCGCAGCCATCAAATTTGCCATTGCTGTTGTCGCGAGACCACAAGGCGTTACTCGGACGGAAAAGACCAATAGTGTTGTCGTTGATTGCTTGAGACCCGTAGAAACTATTGAAGCCGAGCACGGTCTTAACCTTCTGGATCTCAGATCCACCTCCATGATAGAGGCCGGCGACGGGTCCAAACGACCAACGGTGTAGAGCAACAACCTCGCCCAATGCATTGAGAACTAGAGCCCCACTGTTTCCACCTATCAAAGGGCGAGTAGAGGTATACTCCAAGTCGTCTTGTGAGTAGATGAATAGCCCATTCCAGCAGCTCGTATTTTGGTGTTCAATAGTAGTAAAGACTCTTGCAGCATCGAAAACGGTTCCCACTACTTGGTGTCCGCCTCCGGGGGTGTCAAAAGAACCAACGATAAGAATCCCATCTCCATTCATAGGAGGGTTACTGATGGTGCCTTTGAACGGACCATAATCACGAAGCTTTCGATCTACGAGTAAAGAGCCGTTTCCTTCGGTGGTGTCATTATCGAGAAAAAAAGCAGCAGCGTCGGTTGTGAGCGTCTGCCCTTCAACTCGAGTATATCGTGAGGCACGACCAAGTGTAGCAGAACTAGAAGCAGGGCAGGGGATATTAAGGTTGAGCCAGGATTGGTCCTTGATAATGGGGGCATAGACTCATAGAAGATACCGCATTTGGCGGACAATTGTCTGGTAAATCGCAAGGCGGACACGTAGCGGTAGTCGAACAGCTATAAAGTACATGGGCGGCGGTAGGGCCCCACGGTTTGCCGTCTACAAGGACAATCCCACCGAGGGTGCCTCCCAAGCTGTTGGGAAGGTGCGTCACGGGATCACACGGCCATGCTGGATCATCTGTTGCTATTGCTCCGACTACTGGGCGAATTGCTGGGGAAGTGGCCGTATGGCTTGACTCTTTAATACTTTGGACAGGTTCCAAGTATACTGGTAAACCCTCGACTTCTTTTGGTACAAGCTCAGGTTGCGTTGATTCGACAGCGATTCCATCTTTTCTTAGGGTGAACCCCCGAATACCAGGTAGGTTTCTAAAAAACTCAAAGTGACGTTGTATAATGTCTTGGGCTTTCTCGTAAGGAATCCCGGCAATAGGTGGATGCGGCGGTCTCATGATGTCTAGAGGGAAAGGTTGGAAGTCATTGGTAGGTTGACAAAACCGCCACCGATAACGGCGATGTTCCTCAAATCCGCTAGGGCAGCTAGTTGCGTCTTTGAGAGGCTCCCTGATACCACCGGGTTTCAGGACGATCACGCCAGGGGGCGGAGGGAGAACCTGAATGATGTCGACTTTAACAGGGATACCTTCCACCTCTTTGGGGACCAGATCGGGACGATCAGTTTCAATCCAGAGTTCTCCGGTATCCGCGGACGGAAGAACTCCGAGCACATCGGGATTCTCAAACAACTTTTCTTGATTTCGGCGATACACGTCCAGGACGCGTTGTTGAACTTCTGGAGAGGCGAAGGGAGGAGGCTCCTTCGGTGGTTGGGAACCGTCTGGTACAGGCGAGACTTGGTTTTGCGCTTCTAGCCGTTGGAGAGAAAACCAGGCTACTGTACAGAGCAAGCCGAGAAAGATTGTACGCCGGACCATAACTCCCTCCCTTACTGATCACTTTAAGTTATCTCATATCGCCGTGAAAGTCTCCTCTGATAGGCGGACTTTTACTCACCCCCCCCCTGCAAGTGTCAAGTCGAAAAATCGCTAACGAGAGAAGCGGAAATCTCTGTATGACTTGGTGGTGAAACTGCTATGTGCCTTAGTGCGCTCAATGCTGAAGTTGCCTCGGAGAGGGATACGACATCGCGGTCACACCAAGATCTGGATGATTGCTATAGTGGTGGTCTGAGGCGATCCTTCGTTGCCTCCCGCCCGATCATCGGCAGATTGTGTGGTGGTCATATGGGTGCCTGATTGAAAAGCCTGGTATCACGATGATACGATACCAAGCGGTGGAAAAAAAGAAACCACACTTCAACCTGCAGACAGTGAAGCGATTGGTGAAGAGTCCGAATTCGCGTGTGATTACCCGGCAAGCGTTCAAAGATGCCGCTGTTTTGGGCTTGGAGGAATCCGACATCGTAGAATGTGTTGCTCTGCTCACACCGCAGGATTTCTATAAGAAAGTGTTTTTTAATTCGTATTTTCCGTCGTCACCATCCGCAGCGTGCGCCGGATACTGGCCAAGTACACCATAGCGTCACTGGAAACGGTGGTATGTTCGAAGTCCCGACACAAGCGCCGCTAGCGCCCCAGCCAACCGAAGGACCGCTCCACCACCCAGCGGCGGGGCAACACGGTAAAGCCTTTGGCGTCTGCCGAACGGCGCACCACCTCCAAGCGC
>VGTJ01000094.1 GCA_016874775.1 Deltaproteobacteria bacterium | reverse complement strand
TACTCTCGCTTGCGAAACGCCTCTTTGCTGGGGGGTATTCGTGTGAGCAAGTGATGGAAGCGTTGATGCCCGCCTGAGTCACTACCAGTGCACTACTTGGTTTCGCGTGAAACCTTCCAAGTCGTGTACCTGACCAAACCGGTGCGACAGTCGGAACTCTATGACAGTTTGATCCCACTCTTAGGCAACAAAAAAGAAGATGTCGCAGGAAAGAGGCCGAGTACTCTCTCTGTTGCTACTGCGACCCCACAGGAGCCGGAGGCTGCATTCCAACTGCATGTTCTGCTTGCTGAGGATAATATCGTCAATCAAGAAGTCGCGACCAATATGTTGGAGCTGCTTGGTTGCGAAGTCACGATTGCTAACAACGGACGCGAAGCATTACAGGCTCTCGGCCAGTCGGCATACGACGTGGTGCTGATGGATTGTCAGATGCCCGAAATGGATGGTTTCGCGGCGACGGCGGCACTTCGTCAGTCTGAAGAAGGAACCCTGCACCATACGACGATCATTGCTCTTACTGCCAACGCAATGGAAGGCGATCAACAACGCTGCCTCGCGGCAGGCATGGATGACTATTTGAGTAAGCCGTTTACGCAGGAGAAGCTGCAAATCGTACTGCGCCGGTGGGCAAAGAAAACGAAACCTGCGTTGGCTGCAACCCCAGCCCTACAAGCATCGGCGCAGGCCACCGCCCCGCGATTGGCGGCGTCATTCCCAATACTCGATGAATCGGCACTCGAAGAATTGCGCAAGCTGCAACGACCAGGGCAGCCGAATATCCTTCATAAATGTATCGCGACATACCTAGCCGATGCGGCGACGCTCTCGACGGCTCTCTGTGAAGCAATCACGCGAGGGGATAACGCGGCACTCCGAGCCACCGCCCATAGCTTGAAAAGTAGTAGTGCTATGGTCGGAGTGCGACGCTACTCCGAGTTATGCAAAGACCTGGAACAGATGGGAAGAGCACAAGCTGTGACGCAGGCACTCCCACTCTTGCCAACTGTGCAAGCCGTCTATGAGGATTCGTGTCGCGCACTGAGGGAAGTCTTGCAAGAGAAAACGACATCAGTGGCACCGACTCTGCGCGTGATTCCCGTCACGCGCTTCGAGGAGCATTTTGCTTCTACGCCAGACCGAACTCCCCAGAGTTCCGCTACACCGGCCATTCTTTTGGTCGAAGATAATCCAGTCAATCAGCAAGTTGCGCTCAGCATCCTTGAAAGTATTGGGTATCACGCCGACGTGGTCGAAAACGGTCGCCTTGCACTCGAAGCGCTCACTCGTAAATCCTACGCTCTCGTGCTGATGGATTGTCAGATGCCAGAAATGGATGGGTATACCGCAACGCGTACGATCCGGGCGCGTGAGTCCATCCCAACGGCAGCCGTAGGGAAACGACTACCTATCATTGCGTTGACTGCGAATACCCAGCCTGGGGATCGTGAACAATGCCTTGCGGCGGGAATGGATGACTTTTTAGGAAAACCATACAGCCAGGAAGAGCTTCAGGAAGCCATTCAACGTTGGCTTCCAGCTCAAGGGCCAATCAGTGATGCAGCATAACTACAGCGAAGAAGGATAGGGGGTATACACATGAACAAGGGGCTTATCGCTGGATTCATCGCTCTCGTAGGCACAGGAATGATTCTCCTCACTTCCTGTCAACCGCAGGAAAGTCACGCATACAAACCGGGACTGGGCGAAATCATGGGGTATCTGCAGATTCGCCACGCTAAACTCTGGTTTGCTGGCGATAAGGAAAATTGGCAGCTCGCAGACTACGGGCTCCATGAATTAGAGGAAGGGGTCGAAGACATTACCAAGCTTCATCCTACCCATGACAGGGTACCGATGCCGACCGAGAAAGCCGTGCAACAGTTTATGAACCTCCCGCTCCAACAGCTCCGCGACGCGATCACGCAGAAGAACAAAGCGACGTTCTCTGCTGCCTTTGAGAGTCTCACCGCATCGTGCAATGCCTGTCACATGCAGTCCAATGTCGCTTTTATCCGCGTGCAGCAGCCAGAGCTGCATCCGTATAGCAATCAAGATTTCGCGTATAAGCCGTAACCATGCGTTAACTCTCAGCGTTCAGCGGTCGGCCAGAAGCGCAGGAACGAAGAATTTCAAGAAAAGCTGACCGCGAAGAGCTGATCGCTGACCGCTTTTTACTTGATCGCCAACTCGACGCGACTGCCTTTCACTGCCTCCTTTTGGTCGGCAAAAATCGATTTGGGTTCGACCAAGAAGACGCGCCCCGTGTCGAGTTGAGCTGCTGCTAAGAGATACTCTCGGACAACAGCGGCACGATGCTTCGCCAGCTCGTGCAGGTCCTCGTCGGTCACCTCGATATGCGTGAACATGAGCGTTTCCATTTCTTCTTGTGGTAAGTCTTTCACCAAGCCAACCATATTACGTGGTTTTGGGAAGTCGGCTTTCTTATATGCCATCGTCAAGTATTTGAGGTATTCGTCCTGCTCAATTTTTACCTCATCTAATGAGGCCTCTTCTCCGGCTTTCTTTCCTTCATCATTCAGTTTCTGAGCTTTCAGTTGCCGCTCAAAACGATACAGTTTAAGGCCGTCGAGATCCTTGTCTTTTTCTACGTACCCGGAAACATCAAGACTCAATGACGGGCGGTCCGCCAAGGCGTCGCCGATCTTTTTCATCTTTTCCTGCGCAGGCTCGTCCAACATTGCGCGCCCGTAGGCAAACTCAATCTGATTCATTTCTTCACCGCCGCCACCTCTAAGTGCAGCACCGATCAAGGCGAATGGTGCTGTGGCGGCCTTGGCGATCAGGTTCGTGATGACCTGTACGAGGGTTCCCCAAACACTGAATTGTGGGTCGTCGAGGGAACCTGTGAGGGGGGCATCCAACTTGATCGTGCCGTTGCGATCTTTGAGCAGAGAGATGGCAAGCTTAACCGGTAGCCCAGTAGCGTCAGGACTGTTGACGGAATCACCAAAGGTGAATTGGTCGATGACGACTTTGTTCTCTGCTTTGAGTTGGCGATTCGCAATCAGATAGTGGAGATTGAGCGTGAGTTTGCCTTTCTCGATCGTGTAGCCCGCATACTTCCCAGAGTATGGTGTCATCGGATTGAGGTCGACATCTTTAAAATCGACCGACAGGTCAACAAACAAATCTTTACTGAACGGATTTACCTTGCCTGTAATGGTGAGCGGAGCAACGTTATCGAGATGGGCACGCAGGTCGACATCTGCAGGAGTGGTACTAGTAGAGAGAAGCTCTGATACCCGTCCACCAAGCTGAGTCAGTTTGGCGGAGTAATTCGGTTTGATGAAATGATCACTAAAATCGACGGTTCCGCCTTGCAGCGTGACTTTGGTGATTTTGATCGGTGTTGCGGTTGCGGATGGTTGTGACGCTGGCGTAGGTGAGGAAGGTGACGCCGGTGAAGAAGCGCTGGCAGCTTGTGGTGTCGTAGCTGATGGTGAGCTTGCGGGTTGGTCAACGGCGATACTTTGGACGTTGAGGGTGGTGTCGGGGTTGATGATGAGGCGCGAGTAGAAATCAGCGAGCGCGACCTCATTAATGTCCACACGTAGCGGGCTGGTGTTGAAGTTTATCCCAGTGACATAGAGTGACTTCCATTTGAGGAAATCCTCTGAGGTGGCTTTGTCGATAGTCGTAAGCTTGGTCACTGCGGCTTGTCCAGCGTAGGTTACTTGCAGGTTGTTGTCTTTATCCGACTGAAGGGAAAGGTTCCCTTCAGCAGACACTGCCCCACTGGTCAACGCGATCTTCAGTTTGTCGGCAAAGTAAGGGCGAAACGGTAAGATATCGATTCCTTTCGTATTCACCTTGAGTGTAGTAGAAAGTGGCGTGAGGCCGATCGGGCCATCGAGAGCGATGCTACCGGTCTTATTCAAGGTCAAACGGACAGCAGCCTTGAATTTATTGTTCTTGTCGGTCGAGAAATTTTCCACCGTGATGCTGAGCGGGGCTGCCAGAATTGAAACCGGTTGTGGTGGCACTCTATCATCGACCTGCACGGTATATTGGTCGAGGTTGATCTTTTTCACTTGTACGAGCCACGGTGTTGCGGCAGTCGCTTGCGGGACTGGTGGTGTTTGGGAACTTTTGACAGCCTTTTTTCCTTTGCGTACTGGAGGCGCTTTTTTCTCCGGAACGTGGGCTGCAGGGACAAGCGTCGCGAGACTCACAGTGCCATCGCTTTCGCGTCGGACTCGCACTGTTGCCTTCCCGGTAGTGACTTCATTTACAGTCACTAGCTGTTTCTCGACATCGAGAGCTGCATCCTTGATCGCGAAGGTCGGGATGTTAAGAAAGTCCTCTTTCTCTCCCTGCTTTCGTAGCCGCAGGGCATTCAGTGAGACTGCCAACCCGGTGAGAGTTGTTGTGGCATTGGCCTCTGCTCCTTTGCTATAGGAAAATTGTGTTGCTACATCGATTTTCCCGTCTTCGATATCAAACAAAATGTGCTTGGCATAATACGGCGAGTAGCGATTAATGAGCAGTTGCTGAGCAGAGACGGAACCCTCCGCCTTGAGGGGCTCCCGTACGATCGTTCCCGTCTGTTGAATGACTTCTCCTGCATCGCTTTTACACGACACTTCGACTGTGAGTGGTTTTGCCGCGTCTGTACTGACCTGACGGACAGTGATGTTGAGATCAGCAAGGGTCGTCTGAAACGGTCTTTCTTGTGTTTCATCCAGGAACGTGACTTTTCCTCCAGCGAGGCGGATTTCTGGGATTTCGATAATCGTGGGAGTCGCTTCTGGTGAGGGTTCCGGTGACTTCTCAGCTGCGACGATCGTGTCGGTTTTTGGCTGGTTGCTTGTCCCGTGTGGCAGCGGAGCTGCTTCTGTCTTCGGTTCCTCTGTTTTTTCCGACTCGACTGGTTGTTGCCCCGTCGTACTTTCTCCTTGTGACTCACTCACTGTTGCTATCTTGGTTTCCGCCTTCTGGTCGCCAACCAAGGTCGTCACATTGAGTACACCTGCTTTATCGAGTTGCAGATGGATTTCCGGTCCTTGCAGGAGGATCGTGCCAAGATTGACTTTACGGCCAAACACATCAAGTGACTCGACTGGTACATCTAGCAACGGCAACGTCACAATCGGATGCCCTTCAAGATCGGTCACTGCTAACTGATTGAGGCCGATCTTACCGTTAACGATCAACGCCGGCGTTTGTTCCTGTGGCTGGGTAAAGGACAATGCGAGCTTGGTACTGAGACTACCGGACGTGAGCTTAAAGCGGAGGTCGGCAGGGACGTACTCCAGGTACTTTGGCAGTTCAATGTTATTGATATTCACATCGAGTGCCGTCTCCCGCGAATCGCTGAACGGTTTACTGCGCCCTGTAAGGTTTATCGGTGTCCCGTTCACGTTCACCGAAAACGAGGGTTGGGTGTACACGTCAATGTCGTAGGGCAGATTCGACAGAAATGGCACACCAATGTTGAGATCGGCGACTGTATGTTGAGATTTTTTTGGTCGGTCGTCGAAATCGATCCGGCCATTTTCCAGGCGAATGTTATTGAAAGAGAAGCGGAGCGGCTCTGTTGCTGGTGGAGGTTCTGGTTGTGGTTCTGGCTTAGCTGTGAATTCTTCGAGCAGATCGGAAAAATTATATGACTGATCGTCATTGCGGACGATTGCAAGGTGAGGAGAGCGAAGCAAAATGTCGCGGACAATAGGACCGCGCTCCCATATTGAGGCCGCTTCAAGATCAAGGGCTAACTCCTCAAACGAAACAAATGGATCAGAACCATTGCGATCCTTTATGTTGAGTCCTTTCATTTGTAACGTGAGATGAAAGGGGTTAAAGCGTACTTCGTGGACAGTTGTCTGGCGATGCAACAGTTTGGTTGCTTGGGTCTCCACGACGTACTGCAAAATATAAGGTAACCCAAAGAAGCCGAAGAGTGTGAAGACCGCAAGTCCGATAAGGCTCCACAACAAGAACTTTTTCCAGAAACCAAGAGTCAGAACTCTTGAGAGGTTCATCATCCCTCACCCCCCAGTACGACAAATACATCACTACAGATTAGCTGAGTGATGAGGTCTACCCTAAACTGCGAAATGCGTCACGTCAAAGATAGTTTTCCGACCTGGCACTTGGTCAGGACGTACGCTATAAGCGCCGCAGACCAAAGAGGAGGAATCAGCAATGGCAGAAGCTCAACTGTTTGACATTATGTACTCGATGCGAGCGATGCGGCGACTCAAATCCGATCCGATTCCCGAAGCGACGCTCAAGAAAATTATTGAGGCTGGCATTCATGCGCCAAGTGGTGGCAATCTACAGGACTGGGCATTTGTTCTGGTACGTGACGCTGACGGCAAGCGTTTCATCCGCGATCGGTATTATGGCATGTGGCAAAAGCTAGCTGCAGATCGCCCAATGCCTGCAGATCTTCCGCCCGCGCGGATGCGTATGTATCAGGCCGCTGCTCATTTAGCCGAACATTTGCACGAAGTCCCGGTGATCTTACTTGCGTGCGCACGTCAAGATTATCCACCGTTTGCGAAGTTTGGCTACGAACGAGCCAGTGTCGCCACGGTACATGGATCAATCTATCCAG
This sequence comes from Deltaproteobacteria bacterium, assembly GCA_016874775.1. Taxonomy (NCBI): domain Bacteria; kingdom Pseudomonadati; phylum Myxococcota; class Myxococcia; species Deltaproteobacteria bacterium. Next base: position 16,923 of record VGTJ01000094.1, on the reverse strand, counting down.
CAGTGCAGAACATCATGTTAGCTTGTCGGGCACTCGGTGTGGGAACTGTCATCACCACCATTCACTGTTGCTTTGAAGAAGAGCTAAAGCAGAAACTGGGTATCCCAGCAGAAATGGAAGTCAGCGCGTTGCTGCCGCTTGGATATCCACAAGGGAATTTCGGTCCAACCAAACGGCAGTCGGTCGAGGCCGTGATTCATTGGGATCGCTGGGCAAAGAAAACAGCTTGAAGGTCTTGGTCGGTGTGAGGGCGAGCGACGTACGATATCTCGCACGTCGCTACGATTTCCCCACGACCTCTTGCCACGTCAAGCCAAAGCGTGCGAGGTATTTGTGTAGACGATCGGTATCGTTGGCACTACGTCGCCTTGCCATGCTCGTAGCAAAGAGCTTGCGCCCGACATCAGCAAGATTTTTCGAGGTACGACAGACTTTGATGACTTCCGTCAGTTTTAGTTGATCGAATAAAATTGACGAATCACAAGGTGAAGGAGGTGGGCAGATTCTGCGTACTTCCCTTGCCCTTGCTATTCTGACTAAACAGCCAGTGCGTATCGAACATATCCGTGCCAAACGCGCAAAACCAGGACTTCTGCGTCAGCATCTTACCGCTATGAGGTTAAGGCTTCGTGGCCCCAATGGAATCCAGATAACCATTACTGTACGATTTACGTTTCAGGAAAGAAACGTTATCCTTGCTAGCTGAAGCTCGTTAGGAGTATATCATGCCTAAGAGTGAGGTAGGGCAAGTGAAAAGAGATGGTGATCTGGACTGATTACTTTAAGTACCGAGCACGGCTACGGGGATTTGATCTCACCATTATTGAGCAAATTGTGAGATTCTCCGAAGAGAGATATTTTGATACGGCAACGCAACGTAGTGTAGCTATTGGACGACATGGAAATCATACAATACTGGTGCCATACGATCAGGAAGATGATACTCTAACGCCGGTCACCGTTCACGTCACAACAAGACAGCAGGTGGACTTTCGGTTACGGACAGGAAGGTTCAGACCATGAAGCAGCCAAAGTTAGCATACTTCGAGCAGGAAGATATTCTCCATCTCGCCATTTCTGATGAGGCAGAAGCAAACAGTATCGAAGTGAGCCCCAACATCACGGCAGAGCTCAATGAAAAAGGCGAATTGATCGGCATAGAAATTCTCAACGCCAGTGCTTTTGTGAGAGATGCGATTATGGAAGGCGTACAAGCAAAAGTCTTGAATCTCGTCTCTGTCAGGGAATAGCCTTTGATCGTATTCTATTTCTCTGCCACCAACACCGCGATCGGATAGGCAAATCGGATCTTACCGTTTTCTCGGCGCGCATCGACGCCTAAGCCGTCATCATCGAGCGATTCCATAAGCATCTGTCGTAATTTGTCAGCGTCACCAGAATTGGGAAACGAACGCTGCAGTGCGTCGTCAAGATCAGATTCGACTTTGTAGGAGGTCTTGCGCGGTGCGGGTAGTTCGACCCATTTGAAGAGTAGTTCGAACTCTACCAGTGCTAATGCGCGGGTGTGAGAAGGATCGCGGAGCTTCTCAGCACGGTTGTAGGCGGCAGCCTTGGCTGGATCGGGAGATATCGCGGCATCGATGACCACGACTTTTCCACCTGGTTTACAGACACGCTTCATCTCCGTCAGAACACCTTCTGGGTCCATGAAATGATGAAACGCATAACGAGAAGTGACAATTGAAAACGACGCATCGGGATATGGCAGTGGCTGTACCGTGCCAACTTGCCAGGTGATATTCATCAGACCTTTTTGTTGTTGGAGTCCACGTGCGTGGTCGATCATGGCCGGAACTATATCGATGCCGGTCACGTGTCGGACATGTGGAGCAAAGGCACAGACAATCAAGCCAGGACCACACGCTACATCAAGAACCGTGTCGTCTGCTGTCACACCGGTGAAGTCTACGACCAGCTTGAGCGCCTCTTCGTCTTTGATGCCTGGTGCGGTCGCGAACGGCACTACTTGTTTGCTGAATTGATCGAGAATCAGGTCTTGGTGGGTGGGCATGGCCTCCTCCCTTTCAGAACGGGCGACCACATAGGGTCGCCCCTACAATACCCCTCGCCCTGTCTCTCTCATAAGGGTAGGTTTCTTATCCAAGCCACAATTGGCGCGGATTTCCCGTCGTGAGGGTCCGCCTGTTCGTCATGCCCGCGCAGGCGGGCATCCAGGAGCTTCACCCCTGAACGATTGCGTATTCTCCCTGGATTCCCGCATTCGCGGGAATGACGGCTCGTCTTTTCTCAGCGTAACAGCCTACCCCTAAAAGGTAGGCTGTTACGCTCCATTAGGGAGAGGGCACCTACAGCCAAAGGATTCTAGTTATTGCTGCTGCAGCTTATCGCGCACGAGCTTGCCCATCTCGGTACAGCTCACTAAGCGACATTCCGGTTGTGCGATGTCGCCAGTGCGATAGCCAGCCGCGAGCACATCATCAACGGCCTTCTCAATCGCTTGCGCAGCTTTCTCTTGATCAAACGATAGACGCAGCATTAACGCAGTTGAGAGAATCATCGCCAGGGGATTTGCTTTATTTTGCCCGGCAATGTCCGGTGCAGTACCGTGAATCGGCTCGTAGAGCCCTTTCTTGCCTTCACCTAATGAAGCTGATGGCAATAGTCCCATCGAACCGGCCAGCATCGAGGCTTCATCCGTAAGAATGTCACCAAACATGTTCTCTGCTGCAATCACGTCAAAATCCTTCGGGCGACGGATTAAGTGCATCGACATGGCATCCACAAGAACATCTTCGTACTGCACGTCTGGATATTCTTTGGCAACTTCATGCGCGACTTCACGCCACATCCGCGAGGTCGCCATGATGTTAGCTTTATCAACCGAAGTCAGTTTCTTACGGCGCTTACGCGCGAGTTCAAATGACGCACGCATGAGACGGGCAACCTCACCTTCGGTGTAGAAGATCGTATCAACGGCTTCACGTCCGGCAGGGCCCGTGCGACGCTCACTCGGTTTGCCATAGTACACACCGCCAGTGAGTTCGCGTACGACGATGAGATCAACCCCATCCAATACTTCTGGTTTGAGGGTAGATGAATTAATCAGATGACGATTCAACTGGATCGGTCGCAGGTTCGCATAGAGGCTCAGTTCTTTGCGCAAGCCGAGAATAGCTTGTTCCGGTCGGACGGTTGATTTCGGATCATCCCACTTTGGTCCACCAACCGCCCCCAGCAGCACAGCCTCGCTTTCTTTAGCAACACGCAACGCAGAGTCGGTTAGTGCCACACCATGCGCATCAATCGAACAACCACCTGCTAAGGCTTTTTCGCAGTTGAAACTGAGACCAAACTTTTGCTCGACAATTTTGAGCGCTTGCAGCGCTTCTTCCATTACTTCAGTGCCAATGCCGTCACCGGCAAAGACCGCTATTTTATGTGCCATTCCTTGCTCCCTTGTCATTGATCGGATAGGCGGGCGGTGCCCACCCTACTAGACTTGCGGGCAAGACGCCCGCGCTCCCATGCTCTAGACTCCTAGACTCCTAGACTCCTAGACTCCCAGACTCCTAGCCTGTCTTCACGGTCCTTCCCGATGCAGCCCCGCCTGATGACCATAGCGATCACGATGGGCAAGTTTGTTGAGTGCATTCACGTATGCCAGTGCGCTCGCCATAATGATGTCAGTATGTGAGCCTTGACCGTTGACCGAGGCGCCATTCTCACGCAGCAGGCACGTCACTTCACCTTGAGCATCAGTTCCACCAGTAATCGACTTCACTGAATACCGTTCCAGTTTCGGCTCAAATCCTGCGATCTTGGCAATCGCCTTGTAACATGCATCGACCATGCCGTCACCGGATGCGCTATCGACAAACTCTTGCTCTTCAACTTTCATCTTCACTGTCGCATGCGGCACGGCCATGCTTGAGGATGTCACATTGAGATACACTAACTCGTACTTCTCAGCTCCACGCACGGCTTCTTCAGTCACGATAGCAATGAGGTCTTCGTCATACACGTTCTTCTTCTTATCCGCTAACGTCTTGAAGCGCTCAAAGGCTTTGTTCATATCAACACCGGTGTAGTCGATGCCAAGATGTTTAAGGCGATCGATAAATGCATGGCGCCCTGAGTGCTTCCCTAAGACCAGCTTGTTGCTGTCGAGACCCACATCTTGCGGCCTCATGATCTCGTAGGTGAGTTTGTACTTGAGGACTCCATCTTGGTGAATACCGGCTTCATGCGCAAAGGCATTGGCACCCACGATAGGCTTGTTCTGCGGTACCGCTAAGCCGGTGACCTGAGCAAGCGTTTGACTCGCAGGCGCGATGTGCTCAGAGATGACATTGGTTTTGACGTTTGCGAACACATCTTCACGGGTGCGCAATGCCATGACCACTTCTTCCATCGACGTGTTGCCGGCACGTTCACCAATACCGTTGATTGTGCATTCAACTTGACGGGCGCCGTTCTGGATTGCCGCAAGCGAGTTGGCAACTGCGAGGCCCAGATCATTGTGACAATGCGCACTCCAGGTGACTTTATTGGCGCCAGGGGTTTTCTCGCGCAGATACTTGAAGAGTTCGCCGTACTGCTGCGGAATGGCATACCCGACCGTATCCGGAGCATTGATAGTCACGGCTCCAACCTTGATGGCTTCACCAAAGAGCTGCACGAGATAGTCGCGGTCGGAACGTGACGCATCTTCTGCGGAGAATTCGATGTAGTCGAGGTACTTTTTGGCAAAGCTAATAGCCCACACGGTTGCATCGAGCGCCTCTTGGCGGCTCATCATCAGCTTATGTTTGAGATGAATATCGGAGGTGGCGATAAAGATATGGATGCCGGGACGCTTGGCTTTTTCGACGGCTTTGATCGCGCGGGTGACATCGAGTTCTTTGGTACGCGCCAGACTCAAAACGATTGGGGTCGTGACCAGTTCAGCAACGCGTTTTACCGACTCGAAATCACCGTCCGAAGAGGCGGCAAACCCGGCCTCGATGACATCGACTTTCAGGTTTTCCAGTTGCCGGGCGATCATGACCTTCTCTTCGATATTCATCGTCGCACCGGGAGACTGCTCACCGTCTCTCAAGGTCGTATCAAATATTTTGACAACTTCCCGTTCCATACAGTTCCTCCTTACAAGCTCACACAACAAAAAAGGGCTGCGAGTTTACCCGCAGCCCTTCAAAGCAAGAGGCCACGGGGGTTGGTTATCCCGCCCGTGGCCTCCGAGATTCACATGCGTTTTATGCACTCCTCTCGGACTCCCCAGGCGGGGTCGTAAGCAGCAGGGCCAGCAGTAGGCCGAGCAGTCCTAACAAGAGTCCAAGAGAGAGAATTGACATGCTTGGTACCTATAGACGACTTTTCTCGCTACTGTCAAGGCCTTGAGGGAAGGGTGGGGTCAAATATTCTTCTTCGGGAGGGGGACCTTCCGTCACTTGCGGTTTGGTTCTTCCTCTGCCAATGAGAAAACGAACTGGCCCGGAGAGCGCGTACAGTGAGCAGATGGTGAACAGCATAATTTGTGGCGCAGCAATGGTCATCTGTATGACGACTATCGCTGCGATGAGAATCCAAAATGGCTGCCGGTGGCGTAGTTTCAAGCCTTTAAAGCTATAATACGGTAACGTGCTCACCATAAGTGCAGCCAATGCGTAGACAAGTAACAGGAGGGTCAGGTGTTTATTGGTTGCACCCTCGCCTCCGAGGAAATAGTACATTTGAATCGTTACTGCGACGACTGCTGCGGCCGCTGGTATAGGTAAGCCGACAAAGTTGTTCTTGTCGACTATTTCGACCTGGACGTTGAAGCGGGCGAGTCGTAATGCCCCACATGTCACATATAGTGCTGCTGCCAGCCAGCCCCACGCTCCCCACGGTTCCAAGGCCCAACGATACGCGAGTACCCCTGGCGCGACGCCGAAAGCGATAAGGTCGGAGAGCGAATCATACTGCACGCCAAACGAACTCGACGTGTGGGTCAAACGTGCGATGCGACCATCTAACGCGTCGAACACCATTGCGACGAGGACCGCAATCGCAGCAATGAGGTAATCTTCACGAAGGGTGGCAATAATTGCATAGAAGCCACAGAAGAGTCCGCCTGTGGTGAACAAATTGGGCAGAATATACACCCCTTTGCGTAAAGGAGGGGAAATGCTGCGACGCTCTTTTTCAACTTTGGGTGGCGTGGGAAGGGCTCGAATCTTCGGCCGTGGTGCATTCATGCTGAAGTCTTCTTTTCTTTCATGCAACGGTTACAGTGAGTATCGCCTGCCGAGGTGCTACACATATTCGGCGACGATGGTCTCGCCAGCTTTCACAACTTGACCCACTTGAATCTTGATCTGCGCGTCCACCGGACAGTACAGATCAACCCGAGAACCGAGCATAATTATACCATATCGCTCACCCTGGCGGACACGCTCACCGCCTTTGAGTGAACAGACAATCCGACGGGCAAGAATGCCGGCAACCTGAACAAAGACAACACGCCGACCTTGAGCATCTTGCACGGTCACGCCGTTTTGCTCATTGACTTGTGTCGCATCTTCAGCAAACGCCGGGCGAAATTTCCCCGCTTGATACTGTACGCTTTCCACCACCCCGGATACCGGCAGACGATTGACGTGGACATTCAGCGGCGACATGAAAATACCGATGCGAGTGGCAGGGGAGGTGAGCCAACGCTCGTTCGCTACATTCTGTTCTATCGTGACCACTCGACCATCAGCGGGAGCGACGAGATAACGATCGTCGTCTGGTGCGAATCGTTCTGGGTCACGAAAAAAGTATGCGACAAAGAAGGTGAGGACAAGAAAAATCAGTCCTAGCGTAGGGAAACCAAGGAGATTGGAAACCAGGCACAGAATGCCGAGAGCGAAGATGCGAGGGTATCCCTCACGGGCGAAATGCATTGTGATGAGGCTAGCGGCTGGAGACTTGAGGCTTGGTGGGGCTGGGTGAATAGTCTCTAGTACCGTGTCTCATAACTTCGTGAGCAGTTGTAGGGCGTGCGAAGCGCGCCAACTCACTGGCGTGTGGCACGCGCCCTACGATTTCACCACGCATGAACTTGCGAGACACGGTACTAGCTTCCAGCCCCTAGCCCCTAGTTTTTCGTCTTATCAACCAGTTTGTTACGTTGCAGCCACGGCATCATGCCACGCAGCTCTGCGCCGACTTTTTCTGCTGGATGATTCGCGCCTTCTGTGCGCAACTTGAGGAAGTTGGGTAACCCCGCACGATATTCATTGATCCACTCATCGGCAAACTTACCAGCTTGAATATCTGCCAGGATTTTCTTCATCTCTATGCGGGTCTGCTCGCCAACAATCCGTTTCCCGCGTGTCATGTCGCCATACTCAGCCGTGTTGCTGATCGAATAGCGCATATTGGAGATGCCACCTTCGTAGACGAGATCCACGATCAATTTCATTTCATGAATACATTCGAAATAGGCCATTTCTGGTGCATAGCCTGCTTCGACCAGCGTCTCAAACCCGGCACGCATCAGTTCGGTCAAGCCACCGCACAACACTGATTGTTCACCAAAAAGATCGGTCTCAGTTTCCTCGCGGAAATTGGTTTCGAGAATTGCAGCGCGCCCTCCACCAATTGCCGAAGCCCAGGCCAGGGCAATCTGCTTACTGTTCCCAGACGGGTCTTGGGCGACTGCAATCAAACAAGGGACACCTTGGCCTTTTTCAAATTCGCTGCGTACCAAATGTCCTGGTCCTTTAGGGGCGACCATGAACACGTTAACGTCTGCAGGTGGCACAATCTTTTTGAAGTGAATATTGAAGCCATGTGCGCAGGCCAGATATTTACCGGCTTTCATATGCGGGCGAATATCTGCTTCATACATACCACTCGCTGCTTCATCAGGCGTGAGAATCATGATGATGTCAGATTCAGCAGCCGCAGCCGCGACATCCTGAACGAGAAAGCCGGCATTTTCAGCCTTTGGCCATGAGCTACTGCCTTTTTTCAGCGCAATGCGCACATCCATGCCGCTGTCACGTAAGTTCAACGCATGGGCATGCCCCTGGCTTCCATAACCCACGATGGCGACCTTCTTCCCCTTCAGCAGAGAAAGGTTCGCGTCTTTATCGTAATAAATGTTCATGCTCATGAGGCCTTCTCCTTCTTTTTCTTTCCGGTTAATTCAACAACCTCGCCGCGGCTAGAATCCATCAACGCTTGTCCACCGCGATGCATGGCAACTTTCCCGGTACGGACAATCTCTTTAATCCCGAGCGGTCTCAGCAAGTTGAGAAATGCGGCAATTTTTTCTTCGGCGCCGGTAATCTCAATAATGTATGAACGTGGGTCAACATCAATGACTTTCGCGCGAAAGATGTTCACAATGTTCAACACTTCAGCTCGCGTGCGCTCGTCGATGGCGACTTTTATCAACGCCATCTCGCGTTCGACGGATGGGGAGTCTTGGAAATCGATAACCTTGATGACACAGATTAACTTGTTGAGCTGTTTGGTAATCTGCTCAACGATCTGATCGTCGCCGCTGGTGACGAGGGTAATACGCGAGAGAGAAGGGTCAAGCGTTCGCGCAACTGAGAGGCTTTCGATGTTGAATCCGCGCCCGCTGAAAAGGCCGACGACACGGGCGAGGACCCCAAATTCATTCTCGACGAGAATAGAGATCGTGTGATCCATGGCTACTCATGGAGGGTACAAGGTGAACCGCTGCCTTAACGGGCAGAGAGGTACTCTCACCGTCACACGACCCCCACCTCGAACAAGTAGACACCTCAGAATTGGAGGGAGACGATCGTCTTTTAGGCTGCGGGTTGCCGGTGGCGAGACAGGATCTCCATCATCCTGTCTTTGCCGGCAAGCTTTTGTTTCTGGATGCGTTTCAGTTCTATTTCTTCTTCTTCCGTCAAAAAGTGTTGATGTTTCAGTTCTTCAGAGCGTCGCTTCAATTCCAGATGTTCCTGGTAATGAGTTCGCAGCTCAGGATCGGTTTCCATCAGTGAGCGGATGAGTTGCTCTTCGTGACTTTCCATAACACCTCCCTGACAGAAGAAAAGCGTTCAGACTGTAAATACCCTACCGCAACTTGTCAACGTCCGCAAATAGACTTTCTTCCCTCCCAGCCTCTTTTTAATGATGTGCCTGGGCGGCCTGGGCTTGTTTCGCTTCTTGCACAATCTTGTCGGTCAAATGCGGCGGCAGAATTTCATAGTGAGAAAATTCCATATGAAACGTACCTCGACCACTCGTCATCGAGCGCAAGTCTGGTGCATAGGTCAACATCTCGGCCATTGGTACGGCAGCCTTGATGATTTGATTGTGCCCTTTTGCATCGACATTCAGCAGTCGCCCGCGTCGTCGGTTGATGTCGCCAGTGATGTCACCGACGTGTTCTTCTGGGACGACGATTTCGACTGTCATGATCGGTTCAAGCATTGCGGGCTTGGCCTTTTCGACGGCATGCTGGAAACCAAGTGATCCAGCAATCTGGAATGCCAGATCCGACGAGTCTACGTCGTGGTAGGAGCCATCGTACAATGCGACCCGCACATCGACTATCGGGTATCCAGCCAGGAACCCTTTCTCAAGCGCAGCGCGTATGCCTTTCTCGACCGATGGAATGTACTGGCGCGGAATAGCGCCGCCCTTGATTTCATCGACGAATTCAAACCCTTTGCCACGTGGCAGTGGTTCGATGCGAATCCAGGTATCGCCAAATTGTCCACGTCCGCCGCTTTGTTTCTTGAGGCGTCCCTGGGCATCTGCCTTACCGGTAATGGTTTCGCGATACGGCACTTTGGGAGCTTTGAGGTCGACTTCGACACCGAATTTGCGTTTGAGCTTTTCGACGGTAACTTCGACGTGAAGTTGGCCAGCACCAGATAAGAGGATATCGTTGTTTTGCGGATCGCGTCCGACTTTGAGAGCCATGTCCTCGTCTGTGAGTTTGTGCAGTGAGGTCATGATTTTCTCTTCATCGCCACGCGACTTCAGGCCGAGAGCAAAAGAAATCGCCGGCTCAAAGTCGACCAATGGGGCTAATACCACCGGTGCTTTTTCATCACACAGTGTGTCTCCTGTGTGAGTATCTTTCAGTTTGGCGACCGCGATAACATCGCCAGCCATAGCGGCTGCTACTGGCGTCTGTTTTTTGCCGTCGAGATGAAATAAATGGCCAAGGCGTTCTTTGCCTTCGCGTGTCGAATTGAGAACAACCGAGTCTCCATCTATCTTTCCAGAGCACACCACGAATATAGACAAACGCCCGGTAGGCGAATCCACGGTTTTGAACACGCGGGCCATAAACGGCGCTGTAGGATCAGGTTTTCGTTCGACAGCTTCGTGCGTTTTAGGATTGGTGCCTTGCACCGCAGGGCGATCGGCGGGAGAGGGCAAGTAATCAATAACGGCATCGAGCAAGGGTTGGATGCTCGCGCATCGTGAGCCCGATCCACACAGAACGGGGAAGAGTTTGGCCGAGACCACAGCGTCCCGCAATGCTTGCTTCAATTCAGCGGAGGAGATTTCGCCACCTTCTAGGTAGCGGGCCAATAAATCATCATTGGTCTCAGCAACGGCTTCAACCAGTTTCTCGCGATATTCATCAGCTTCACCTTGCACGTCCGCAGGAATTGCCTCTTCTTTGACTGCACCGTTGTCGCCTTCGAAGATGAGTGCCTTCATACTCAGCAGGTCAACGACGCCACGGAAATTTGCTTGTGCGCCAATTGGTACTTGAATCGCCACGAGCTTTGCTTCTAGTGTCTTGCTCATTCCGTCGAGGACTTTTTGTAGAGAGCCTTCTTCACGGTCCATGCGAGAAATGAAGACAAGGCGTGGGAGTTTCAGTTCGTCTGCCCAGCCCCACAACCGTTCACTTTCAACTTTAAGGTTGCCAGAAGGAACTCCGAGGAAAATTGCGCCGCCCATCGCTTCCATTGCGTGACGCGTATCGGACAGGAAGTTTGCATATCCAGGAGGGTCTACCAACATAAGGTCGTGGCGTTTCCACGACAGAGTGTGAAATGCAGTTGATAACGTAATCTTGCGGCGGGTTTCTTCAGGTTCGAAGTCGAAGACCGAGCTTCCCTCTTCAACACGGCCCATACGGGTCGTTGCTCCAGCCGCGAACAACAGCGCTTCCCCAAGCGTCGTCTTACCTGCTCCGCCCTCAGCTAAGATACCCACGGTTCTCATGCGGCGGATGTCGTCAACAGCCATAGTTCCCTCCTCTTATAGCCGTCAGCTTTCAGCAATCAGCTTTCAGCTTAAGACTCCACCATTATTGTAGTTGCGTCTTTTTGGCTGATCGCTGATCGCTGACCGCTATCAGCTTTTTATTGATTTCGTTCGTACAATATCCGTAATCCTTCCAGCGTCAAAAACTCATCCACTTCTTCAATCGTTGCAGATTCAGACGCGATCAACTGCGCAAAGCCACCAGTCGCGATGACGCGGGCTTTCACTTTATGTTCTTTTTGAATTCGTTCAACCATCCCGTCCACGAGTGCGGTGTACCCAAAGAATATTCCTGACTGAATTGCGTGCACGGTATTCCGTCCCACGGCATGCGGCGGTTTGACCATTTCGACACGATAGAGTTTGGCTGTCTTGTGAAACAAGGCATCAAGCGAAATGCCCACACCAGGCACGATCGCGCCGCCCAGATACTCGCCAGCCTTGGTGACGTAATCGAAGGTGGTTGCTGTACCGAAATCGACGACGATCGTCACGTCATGATACCGATCATACGCTGCTACCGCGTTGACGATGCGGTCGGCACCAACCTCACGTGGGTTGTCATACAAAATCGGCATCCCCGTCTTGATGCCTGGCCCAACCATCAGTGGCGACAGGCGAAAATACTTACGGGCAAGTTCTTCCATGACGTTGTTCATGGGAGGGACAACACTCGATACGACGATTCCCTGTACAGTTGAAAAGACTAAGTCAGAAGCAGAAAACAAACTACGCAGCAGAACGCCATACTCATCTGCGGTGCGTTCGGCCTCAGTGAGGAGCCGCCAGTGATGGGACAGTTTCTTCCCCTGATACAGTCCAATCACTGTATGTGTATTGCCAACGTCAACGACGAGGATCATGCGTTTCTCCACGATCGTATCCGCCAATTACACTAACATCTCCGGCTAATAGCCGGTGGACAACTCCATCGGTCTCGCTCTGCACCAGTAATGCTCCATCATTGTCGAGCCCGAGCGCAGTTCCTGTAACCGTGCCTTCAGGTGCGGCAACCGCGATCCGCTTCCCTAATACCTCGGATGCGTACTGCTCCCACGGCATCCGTAGTGCAGCGAATCCCTGTTCTATCCATAGAACATAGTACTTCTCAAGATGGGTCAGCAGACTGGCGGTAAAGGTGCTGCGCTCAATGGTCCTCCCGCTGACCAAAAGGAGGGAGGAGGCTTTACCGTGCAGTTCTTCTGGAAAGGCTGAGAGCGGTGCATTGATATTGACACCAATGCCGAGAATGACCGCGCGCAATGCGCCTGCCTCAGTTTGCATCTCAGCCAAAATGCCGCAAACCTTCTTGCCGTTGACCAGCACATCATTGGGCCACTTAATGACAGGACGAAGCTGGCAAACGTCGGCAATCGCATTGGCTACGGCAACAGCCGTAAGCAGATTCAATTGGGGGGCGACGCCAGCGGAAACCGATGGGCGTAAAATCACCGAGAGATAGAGATTGACCCCTGGCGGGGAGACCCAACTGCGTCCCAGCCGTCCTTTCCCGCCACTCTGCGCATCGGCGATAACAATCGTCCCTTCTGTTGCGCCTTCGCGGGCGAGTCGAGCCGCATAGATATTAGTCGAATCGATGGTCGGAAAAAAATGAAAGGGATGGCCGATAGTCTTCGTTTGCAGTCGGGTCCGCAAGGCAGTGGCAAAATCTCGTGCAGCAGGACCACTCATACGCCTTCGACTCTGCCTCCTAAGCTTTGGACTTTGGACCTTGGACATTGGCCGTTGAGCTTTCGACCGTGACAGACATGCTCAAATCTACCGCCGATACGGAGTGGGTCAATGCACCCACGGAAATAAAGTCGACACCGGTTTCAGCGACTTCCCGAACACGATCGAGACTCATGTTTCCAGACGCTTCCAAAAGTGCTCGACCATTCACTAATCGTACCGCATCAGCCATCAGCGTCGTCGACATATTGTCGAGCAGAATGATGTCTGCTCGGGCATCGATGGCTTCTTGCACTTCCGTCAGATTCGTACACTCCACCTCAATGCGTAACAGCGACGAGGCGTTCTCCCGCGCACGTCGCACAGCGGCACCGACACCACCACACACCGCAATATGGTTGTCCTTGATCAAAATACCGTCATCCAGGCCCATCCGATGATTGGTGCCACCACCTTGCGTGACGGCATATTTATCGAGAAGACGGAAGCCAGCCAGAGTTTTGCGTGTATCGATGATCTTACATTTGGTGCCGGCGATAGCATCGACGAACTTGCGTGTCAGTGTCGCCACACCAGACATATGCTGCAGAAAGTTGAGCATGGTCCGCTCAGCGATCAGCAGAGCTGCGGCGTTGCCTTGCATTTCTGCGACGACATGCCCTTTCTTCACTGCCGTGCCCTCGTTGACCAACCCTCGCAACTCAGCCGCTGGATCAACAAGCGCAAGGATGCGCTGCGCCAGCGGTAGCCCAGCAACCGTGAGGTCAGCTTTGGCGTTGATATTGCCATACGCACGACGGTCTGGTGGGATCGTCGCTTGTGTAGTCACATCCCCACGGCCCAGATCTTCTTCTAAAGCCATGGAGATGAGACGAGAAATGGCGGGGTGGTCAAACACGAGCATAAAGTGTCCTGGTTAAGCGCGTAATACGTAAAGCGTCAAACGTAAAGAAAACCTCAAATTTCCCTTTTACGTTTTACGTATTACGCGTTACGTCTGTATCTGCCGCAATCGTTCCAAATTCTTTTCCAACGTTACGCGTTTCTCTTCCAGTTGTGTAGCGCGTTCGCGTTGCTCCTCAACCACTTCTTCAGGCGCGCGTTCGATAAATTTCGTATCGCCAAGTTTGCGTTGCACATTGGCAAGGTCACTGGTCACTTTGGCAATTTCTTTTTCAATACGTTTACTTTCTTCTTGCAGATTCACCAGCCCAGCCAACGGTATGTGAATCTCCGCGCCGTCGATCACTGCCAATGCCGCTCCACGTGGTCGCTCGCCATCTTTCTGATAACGAATCTCACCCGTACGGGCGAGGCGACGAATGTATGCTTCATTTTGCCGCAGTTCGGCTTCGACACTCTCCGTACTCGGGAAGATACTCACAGCCAGCTCTTGCCCTGGCGGTAAGTTCATCTCAGAGCGAATGTTCCGGACTGCGCGAATCGTATCCATTAACACCGTCATCCGCCGTTCAGCATCTTCATCAATCAACGCAGCATCAACTTTCGGATACGGCTGTACCATGATGCTGTCATTGGCACGATCAGGATGTAACGCATGCCAAATCTCTTCACTGATGTACGGCATCAATGGATGCAACAACCGCAGTGCAGCATCAAGCACCGTCGCGAGTGTGTGTTTCGCCTGCGCTTGGGCTTTGGCATCGCCGCTATCTAACGCGATCTTACTGAGTTCGAGGTACCAATCACAGAACTCATGCCAGATGAATTGATAGAGCCCTGCGGCAACCTCGTTGAAACGATACTCGTCTAACGCTTGACGCACCTCGCCAATTGCTCGTTGCAATCGCGATAGAATCCAACGGTCGGCAAGACTAAAAGCTTGGGGCTTGAGACTTGGGGCTTGGGGCTTGTTTTCTGCCTCTGGACTTTGGACTTCGTTCATGAGAACGAAGCGCGCGGCATTCCACACCTTGTTAGCAAAGTTACGATAACCAGTGATACGATCCGCCGAAAGGCGAATATCGCGACCCATCGCCGAAAGCGCTGTGAGCGTAAACCGCATCGCGTCAGTGCCGTAGGTTGACATCAATTCGAGTGGATCAACGACGTTACCTTTCGACTTCGACATCTTCTGCCCACTGGCGTCACGCACCAGAGCATGAATGTAAATGTGACGGAACGGCACATCGCCCATGAATTTCAGGCCCAACATCATCATACGCGCGACCCAGAAGAAGATGATGTCGAACCCCGTCACTAACACTGAGGTCGGATAGAAGGTTTTGAGATCTTGCGTCTGGTCCGGCCAGCCAAGGGTGGAAAATGGCCACAAGCCGGAACTGAACCACGTATCAAGCACGTCGGTTTCTTGCGTCAGTTTCGTCGATTTGCACTTCGGACAACTGGTGACATCTTCACGCGAGACGGTCATCTCATTGCAGTCATCGCAATACCACGCAGGAATACGATGTCCCCACCACAACTGACGCGAGATACACCAATCGCGGATATTCTCCATCCACGCGAAATAGGTCTTCTCCCAATGGGTCGGGAAAAACTGCGCGCGGCCATCTTTCACCGCCGCAATCGCCACCTCGGCCAGCGGTTTGATCTTGACGAACCATTGGTTCGACAAGAACGGCTCGACCACCGTCTGACAACGATAGCAGTGGCCGAGCATGATTTTGTACGGCTCGGTTTTGACCAATACACCAGCTTGCTGCAGGTCCTCAACAACTTGCTTGCGGCACTCATAGCGGTCCATGCCAACATACGGACCAGCTTCGCTGGTCATCTTCGCTTTTTCGTCAAGGATAGAAATCGACGGCAAGTTATGCGTTCTGCCGATGTCGAAGTCAGTGAAGTCATGCGCTGGTGTCACTTTCAGTGCGCCAGTACCGAATTCTTTATCGACATGCTCGTCGGCAATGACCGGAATTTCGCGTCCAAGAATAGGGAGCGTCAGGGTTATGCCAATCCAATCGCGATAGCGCTGGTCTTCGGGATGGACCGCAACTGCGGTGTCGCCGAGCATGGTTTCCGGGCGGGTCGTAGCGATCGTTACCGATCCTGCACCATCAGTCCGTGGATAGGACAGATGATAGAGATGCCCTTCACTCTCCTTCGGTTCGACTTCCAAATCAGAGAGTGCCGTCTCGCAACGTGGGCACCAATTGATCAGATAGCGACCACGATAAATAAGACCTTCCTCATAGAGGCGAACAAAAACCTCACGCACAGCGCGTGATAATCCTGCATCCATGGTGAAACGCTCGCGCGACCAATCGCACGATGCGCCAAGGACTTTGAGTTGATTAACGATCTGTCCACCGGATTCTGCTTTCCAGTTCCACGTACGTTCGATGAACTTCTCACGCCCAAGCGCCCAACGATCGGTTCCTTCTTGTAGTAGGAGGCGCTCGACGACATTCTGTGTGGCAATCCCGGCATGGTCCGTCCCTGGGACCCACAGGACTTGGAACCCATCCATACGTTTGTAACGCGCGAGAATATCTTGCAGCGTATTATTGAGCGCATGGCCCATATGCAGCAGGCCAGTGACATTGGGCGGAGGAATCACCATCGAGAAAGGCTGGCCCGTCGCGTTCCGTTCTGGACGAAAATAGCCGCGATCGATCCAGGCCTGCGCCCAGCGTTTCTCCACCAAACTAGGGTCATAGGTTTTATCAAGTGCCATAAGCAAATGAGAAAGGGGTTCTACCCCGATGCGTTAAGGCAGAACCCCCTTTCCTCCAAGCGTTATGCGAAAGGGGGGACTTGAACCCCCATGGGTGTTACCCCACAGGAACCTGAATCCTGCGCGTCTGCCAGTTCCGCCACTTTCGCAAGTGAGGCGCTACTTAACCAACAGTCCTTTTTGCTGTCAATCCCGGAGATTAGATTTGTAGCAGGACTTACGCTTGAGGACCACAAGTATCATTTTAGGGATATGATTACCAAGAAGCAGTACGTCGAATATTTGGTGAGCACGCCGAAGAATTGCACCTGTACGTATCTGGCCGAGCATTTGGAAGA
>VGTJ01000093.1 GCA_016874775.1 Deltaproteobacteria bacterium | reverse complement strand
ACGGTTCCCGCTCCTGCAAACACACCCGTTCGATCGACATGGGAACGGCAGACCAACAAGCCGCCGCCACCCATCGCTACCAACCCGAAACCTCAAACTCAAAACCCCTCAACCATCATGCCCAAATCCAATCCATCGAATCCCCCAAGCTCGGACAGCGCCGGTTTGCTGTCTGAACTGTCCTTAACAACCCTCCACTACATCCGGGCCGGTTATCCCGGGCTCTACCTCGTGTCGGCCGAAGAGCTGCGTGTGGAGGCTGAGTTGAAGCAACTACTCACCCGCCTCCCCGGTTACACGCTCCACTTCTGGTCCACCGTTGACGGACTGGTCGATGTGAAGAACCGCACCATCCTCAACGCGAACGACCCGCTGGAAGTGTTGGAAGCGGTCATCAAGCTTCCTGAAAAGTCATTGGTGCTGCTGAAGGACTACCACCTCCACTTCGCTGAACCCAACCCCATCCTGCTGCGGAAGTTCAAAGACACGCTGCTGCACGCGAAGGTGAAGCAGAAGACGTTGGTTGTTCTCGGCTGCCGTCTCTGCCTGCCACCCGAACTGGAGCACGAGTTGACCGTTGTTCACCTGCAACTGCCCGGTAAAGTTGAACTCAGAGCGATCCTCGGCGGCATCATGCAATCAGCCGGCATCCACAGCCTCGACATTGAGACGCACGAGAAAGCAGTGGAGGCAGCAGCCGGTTTAACGACGATTGAGGCCGAAAACGCCTTCTCGCTGTCCTACGCTGAAACGAAAACGATCAACCCTTCGGTGATCGCGAGGGAAAAGGCTCAAGCGGTGAAGAAAAACGGGCTGTTGGAAATCGTTGAGGTCAAAGAATCATTGAACAGCATCGGCGGGTTGAATCTGCTCAAGGACTGGCTGTTGAGGCGCAAAGATGCATTCAGCCAGCGTGCTCAAGCCTACGGTCTGCCGGCTCCAAAGGGTCTGCTAATTGTTGGCCTTCCCGGCACTGGCAAATCACTGACCGCCAAAGCGACAGCAGCCGTGTTCAACATCCCGCTGCTGAAGCTCGATGCCGGCAAGCTCTACGGAGGAATTGTTGGCCAAAGCGAAGCCAACATCCGCTCGGTCATCCAAACAGCTGAAGCGATTGCGCCGTGCTGTTTGTGGATTGATGAGTTGGAGAAGGGTTTTGCAGGTTCGAAATCCAGCAGCTCAACCGACGGAGGAACATCAGCGAGGGTGTTCGGTTCGTTCCTCAGCTGGATGCAGGAGAAGGTTGCCCCTGTCTTCGTCGTCGCCACTGCCAACGATGTCAGCCAACTGCCGCCCGAAATGCTGAGGAAAGGACGGTTCGATGAGTTGTTCTTCGTCGACTTGCCAAACGACAACGAGCGCGAGGCCATCTGGAAGATCGTCGTTGAGCGGCGGAAACGCAAAGCTGCCGACTACGATGTTCAACAACTGAGCCGTGCATCCGATGGGTTGACCGGTGCTGAGATTGAAGCGGTTTTTGATGAAGCGTTGTTCAGTGCGTTTGAACGGTCCAAAGAACCAACCGATCTCGACATTGCGGCTTCGTTGTCCGGCTTCGTGCCGTTGTCGCGCTTGATGGCCGAGCAGATTGTTGGGTTGAGGCAATGGTCCGTCGGCCGTGCTCGCCCATCCACCTCGATTCCACATGCTGAAGAGCGCAAGCTCCGCAAGCTGGGGGTGTGAGGAGGAGAAGGAATCGGGTTGAACCGATTCCTTTTCTTTAGCTATGAGCCGGTGAGCGGATTGCTCTGACCAATGACTGGGTGAACTTCCTTGCCTAGGGATGTAACTCAAACCGCCGAAGTATAGCCTCTAACGTCGGCCGAACGGCAATCGGGGTTGCCCTTTCTACTCTCCGGCTTTCGATCCAGTCCCTGAAATGATCACCCACGTGAAGCTCCGCAAGCATGGCCTTCACTCCAATGTCGGACACATCTTCAGCAAATCGCCCCAACCCTTCATCTTCGATCAATCGCAAACCTTGCCGTCCCGTGAACCGCGCCAGTTCGGGTTCGCTAAAGTTGCTTCGGATATCCTCGAAGATGAAGCAGGGGCGCACGCGGATCGCAATTCCGGCCAGCACCGGTTTGTCAAAATAAGCGGGCCAAAGTTCGCGGAGCAGGGTTTCATAATATTCCCCGCCAAAATGGAACCACACCATCGCTGCTCCCGTCCTGACGAGCGGTGCTTCGGCCAAGTCCAACCCGCAACCATCGCGCACCTGCGCCGCGAAGGTCTCGGTCACGCGCCGGCGGCGGCCAGCGTATTTTGGTGTGTCCTCACCTTCTTCGCGCCCTTCACTCGCCACCGGTGTCACCACAATTTCGGCCTCCTGCCGGATCACCCGGTGCTGGCGTCCGCCAATTGTCATTGTTTCTCCTTCTCCCCCTGCAGTGACATGGCCGATGATCTCCCCGGTCATTTCATTGCGAACCACCAACCCCACCGGACTAGACCGGATGTTCGAGTGGCACGATTTTTCCTGATCTTCCTCTCTCTCAAATCGCTGCCATTCCCCGCCCAAATGCAACCGCCCCCGCAGCTCGTCCAAGTGACCGTTGGTTTGCCACGCTTCCAGGAGCACGTTTGCGACCGTTGCGGTATCCTCCTGCTGCCACACGTCACTTGCCAGCTCGGACAAAGATCGCTGACTGCGCCCCTGGCCTTGATTCTGACGGATGTAGCTGATGACTTGTTGCGGAAACACATCCCACCGCCGGAATCGGCGCTTCACTTCCAACCGACCCGCTGCCGCGTTTACCAGTTGACTAGCCAATGCTGCGGCTTCCACCGGATTCCGGGTCAACGGCAATAGTCGTGTAAGCCCCGAGCGTCTGCCACCGCGTCCAATGCGCTGAAGCAAGCTCGACGTGTCCGGCGGAGCACCGACCAAGGCCACCACGTCCACGTCGCCAATGTCCACTCCAACTTCCAGCGTGTTTGTCGCCACCAGAACAGCATCACGCTGCGAGTGGAATTCCTTCTCGACTCGCAGCCGATGCTCGCGGCTCAAACTTCCGTGGTGCGATTCTACCCACATCGCCCGATGCGCGTGCAGAAACTGCCGCAGTTCTTTTCCCATCATGTCGCACTCACGCCGCGACGGCACAAACATCAACACCTTGCGGCACTCCGCGGCTTTCAATGCCGCCCACACCAGTCGGCCCACGGACTTTGCGTCCGTGACCCGTGGCAGACGACCTGTCAGTGCGACCGGAGCAGTGTCCTCCTCCAGCCGCAACCAGTCGTCGTCCTCTGTCAGCACGTCAATCGGACGCCGTCCCGGACACACCACCACCTTCGCCTCCGTGCCCAACAGCCGGGTGGCCAGCTCTTGGGGTTCATGCACTGTGGCGCTGGCGCCGCACAGTTGCAGGGCGGCGTGGTCGCACCACCCCTTATCGCGGGCGAACGCCCGCAATTTGCGCAAACGTTGCAGCAGAAACCGGAGCTGGTCTCCGCGCGCTGTGCTGTCGAAAGCGTGCGCTTCGTCCACAAACACCGCGCGGACATGGCTCAGAGCGTGGCCGGATATCTTTCCATCTTCGCGCTTGAAACGGCGCACTAGCATCGAGTCGAGCGACTCTGGCGTGGTCACCAGCAGTTCGGGCGCGGCTGCCGCACCATCGAAATCGCTCGTCTGCGCTCCGCAGCGCCAGCCGATCCGCGCCAGCGGGACTTCCAGACGCGAGGTTAAGTCTGCTACGAGAGCCCGCGTCGGCGCGACGGCCAGCAGTTGGATATGCCGCCCCCGAATCGTCGTTTGTCGCCGCACTGTCCAAACCAAGGGCGCGATCACAGCTTCGGTTTTGCCTGCCGCTGTTGCTGCACAAACCAGGGTGTTGTGCCCTTCCGCAATGCTGGGAATGGCCCGGCGCTGCACCTCAGACAGTGAAGGAAAATTGAAGAAAGCCAGCCCGACATCTCCGAGCGCACGGCGCAGGGCACGATCAGCTTGGGCTTGATTGCTGTTGTCAGGCATACAGCACATCCAGCTTCTCCAGCAGCAGCCTGATGAATTTGCGTGGATTCCGCCCCTCAGCCTGTCTGCTCGTGAATAGCAGGCATTTTTCCAACACTTCCGCCGCTCGCTCCTCCTGTTTGCCCGTCACTTCGTAGGCGCGCTGATACAGTTGAACCACTTTCTTGCCGAGTTCCAGCAGCTCGCCCGCACTCAACTCGCGCAACCGGACCACTTTCAGATGTTCGCCAAGCTCGGATTTGAACTCCTGGATCGGATCGTGTTGGCTCGCCCCCGGTGTGATGGCCACGGCGATCAGCAGCCGCGCAAAGCCGCCATCACCCGGCGGCGAGTTCGCAATCGAGCGAAATGCCCGCAACAATTCCGACCGCTGCTCCATGTCCTTTTGATGTCGCCCGCGCCGGGCGTAGTCCACGTCCGCTTCATCCAGCAAGACCACCAGCCCGTTGCGTGCTCCCATTTCGCCGACGGTGCAGGCGCTGGCCCATTCCCGCAGGATCGTGCTGCACCGCGCCGGACGGTCCTCCCGAAACCGCGCCTTGAGCGATGGAACTTTGATTCCCAACTCTCGCCTCAGATGGGAGGCGGTCGCATCGAGCGAAAGGTAATCCTCGATCAGCTCCCACTTGTCCGGGTTGTCCACACAATCCCGATCAATCGCCATGAGCAACTGATGGAGCATCTCGCCACCCGTGATGCTCAACCCCCGCCCGGCTCGTTGCGCGAGTCGTTGGGGCAAGCCTTCGTCTTTTCGCTCGTCGGGAAATTCAATCGCGTGGGCCAGTCCGGTCACAAGCGACATCGGTTCACACAAGGACACGCCTGTCCCATCCAGCGTGACCGTTCCCACCGCCATTGTTTGCTTCAAGGCAAGCTGCTTGAGATGCGCCAGCGCATGGCTCTTCCCCATGCCATACGGGCTTTCGAATAGCAGAAATGAAAGTTTGCCCGATATGGCTCGTCCCATACCCCAGCGGCAGGCCGATTCAACTTCCGCCATGCCCACGCTCAAATCGCTGACGCTTTCTGCGGTGGATTGTCCTAGGCGCAGCGCCAGCAATGTCTGTCGTGCCTGTTGCCAGCTCGGCGTGCCAACAGGCTTGGGCAATGGGGTCGCCGGTCTCGTCTCCGGCACTTTCAAGTTGATGGGCCGGCCGGTCTGTCGATCCACCAGTTCATCAAGATACTCTGGCTGCCGCCGCAATCCCAGCGCGGGATAATCCACCAACACCTTCACGCGCAACCCCCCGGGAAGGACCTCCCGGATGATGCAGTCTCCGCTTCGGGGATGTCGCGCCGGGATTTCCATCACCCCAAATCCTCCTCCCTGCCCTCTTCCTCGGCTTTCCGGAATCCCGAGTATGCCCCTTCGATCAGGTTCGTCAGTTCCGTTTCGCTTTTCTCCGACTCGCCATTGCGCGCCTGCTCTTCCAGCAGGCTACACCACGTCTTGACGAACAAACGTCGCGCATTGACTTCGAGTCGCCGTGTGGCGGTCAGTTCTGCCAGATTCCGCAAGTTGCGCCGTTGCAGGTCGAGGTTGAATTTCCAATCATGCACCTGCAGCCCCAGTTGCAACAGTTTCTCGCCGATCGCCCGCAGCATCTCGTTCTGGCTGCCCAGCTCGCTCAAATCCAGAATCGGCGCATATTGTCCGCCTTCGTGAAAGGGCACAATCACTTGGTATCTGCTGATGAGAAATTGAGCACCTGAATTACGAATTAACGTCACAATATCTGGCACTGCAGCGAAGATTCCAAACAGAGGCATTTTTTGGTCGGGGGCATCGGTTAATACCCGAATTGACACAAATACCTTTTCTAAGGCTTTCCCCTTCACGTTCAGCATTGTGTCCATTTCATCGAATAACAAAACCAGCCCGTTCACCCCCGCGAGCGGGATGAATTTCACCAGCGAATAAAAAAGCGTCTGACCATGCTGTGTCCTTACGTTTGCGGTCAGATTGCTCAGATGCAGTTCGCCCCGCTCCTTTGCATTCAGCGATCCCGCTTGACCCTGCAACCAGCGTTCGGCCGCCTCACCCACAACCGGGTTGGCCTTCGGATTCCGCAGGTGGTGCAAATAGGCCATCGCCACCGTCGGGAAGGAGCTGTGCGGCCAGTCTTCGTCTTCAAGTGCACCGATCATCTTGTCCAGTGCGAACTCCGGTTCGGGCGCGGATTCCGCGCGCTTCTTCATTTGGTCCAGCGCCGCCTGAAACACCAGCTTTACCCCGCGCCGTTTTGATCCGGGCAATTGGACTGACTTGGCCACATGCTCGTAAAGCCCATACCAATCGCCGAGAGACACGTTCAATTTGCATTGCAGGTAGCATGTGGCCCAGTTCTCCTCCGTCGCCCTGGCTGCCAGCGAAAGAAGAAAGTGCGTCTTGCCGCCGCCATACGGCGCGAGCGCCAGTTTGAAGTGCGAGTTTCGCCGACAATAATCGCGCAGATATTCTTTGGTCAGACGGTCGAGCCAACGATCCAACCCCACGGACCAAGCTGGCAGCACTCGCCCGGCACTTTCCGAATCGGGCGGCGTGCCGTAAGAGGCCAGAATTCTCCAAGCATCGCGCAAATCGTCTTTTAGGGAATTGTCAGGTGTTGGTTCCATAGTCGTCTCATTCTTTTTTAAGTAGGTTAGCCGCCACGATTTTGATGAAATCACGCACGGCGGCTTGCGTTAGGTTTTGGCTGAATCTTTTCGCGAGCGTCGGCAATTGGCTTCTCACTGCGGCAAGCCGGTTTTCAGAAACTCCAGCATCCCGTGCCAGATCCACCAACTTTTCTCCCAACCCGATAAAAAACTGTTCCGTTTCCGGCCCTGGATCAGTCAATTCATCCAGCCTGCACCAGATCGCGCGCGGGTTTGCCACTGCCTCACCAAAGGCCGTCAATTCCTCCCGCCGTTCCACCCGCTGGGACAGTGCTGGATAATCTTGTCGCGCAATCTCCACCAAATCTCGCGTGGTCGCGTAAACGACCGAGCAGCCCGGCGTCCCCCCGGTGGCCAGTTGATCCACCAGATTTCTCAGGTTGGCCAGATGCCGCTGGTGATCGCCAAGACTCCTAAAGTGCGATTTGAAACTCAAATCCGCGCCAGTCTCGTCAAACAGCACCACCAGTCCCTTGTAGCCCAAACGTCGCGGCAAAGATAACAGCGAACGCAACCACACCGCCGCGTTCCGTTTGGTGATCTTTCCAAGCGGGCGCGGCACATGCACTCCCAGTTGGCTGGCCGCCGCAAACAGCTCGCGGAACGTCACCCGGCGGTTGCTGTCATTGTGAAGCAGCGCGCGCAGCCCCTGCGTCACCTCGTCATGCCGTCCACCAAATCGTGCACGTTTCGCATAGGTCAGCACCAGATTGCGATACGCCGGGTTGCCCCGAGGGGAGCTTTGGAAATTCACCAAATGTGCTTCGGGCAATCCCGCCAGAATCCCTCCGAGTCCCGCCCCGCTGCCGTTTCGTTGCGGCACGCCCGCTCTCATGTTGTCCGCCACCACGCGATACGTTTCTTCCAGCGAACCGAACGGCTTCTGCTGCAAACCACACTCCACGCGGCTCGTGACAAACCCCGCCCGCTGGGCCGTCACTTCCAGCGCTTGCAGAAAATGAGTTTTCCCGCGCCCATAAGGACCTTCCACAAAACGCAACTCTGCCCCACCCGCCGCCACAAACGGCAACACCTCGATTTCCCAGCGGGTGAGAAATCCGTCCAATCCGGTCGAGAGCCGCAAGGCCACTTCGGGGTCATCCAGCGTCCCGTATTGCGCGAGGCGTTGCAGGATGTCTCGATACCTTTGTCTGTCCTCTGGATTAGGCATCGCCCCTTCGCATTATTGTTTACGCGGGCCGGATGGCCAGTCGCGCCGCCGTGGCTTCGCTGCTCGTAGGGTTGTTGAGATTCGGGATGTGGACCATCTCCTTGCTCTCCCGCATCGCTGGGGTCTGCGTCAAAATGCGCTCGCTGCCCACCACCGCGCCATCGCGGATCAGTCGCGCCAGATCGTAAATGAATTGCGGTAGCGGATAATCCTCGATGCTCTTCACCTCTCCCGTCTTGCGAAACCGGTCCGAGTTTCGCGCTCGCTCAAAGACCATCTCCCGGTGCAGCTCGCGCACCGGCACAAATTCCTCGCCTCCCGGTTGCGCCTGGCGACAGATTCCATGCGCCCGCTTCAACAGCTTGAAAAAAGTCTCCCGCTGAAATGGAACTTGATCCAAACCCGCTCGCATTTGCCTGAGCTTCGCAAAGACTTTTTCGCCGTCCGTCTCCGCAATGCGCTGGAACGGCACGCCCCCGAGCTTCACCGCCACTGCTGTGCCCTCATACAGCACTTGGAAAATATCAACCAGGTCGAACTGGCTGCCTTGCTGCACCGCCATTCGTGCCGCTGTGGCCGCCTGAAGAAGCTTCTCCCTCCGGCTGCCCAGGTTCGCTTCATTCCGGTCGCGCTCGCCTTTGGCCTCGCGCTCAATGTTGCCCCGCACTTCCGTCCAGTTGATTTGCGCTGCCAGCCGGTTGGCTTCCTCGATTTGCTTGGCAAAATCCGGCTTCCCAATCGCTTTGGACTTCACCGCCGCCGAAAGCGCTTTGGCCAGCTTCTCGATCTGACGCGCGTCGTTCTCCCATCCCGGAAACATCATTTCCGCCGTCTTGCTGCTCTCTGATTTCTTGTTGGCCATAATTGGGAATTGGATTTGTCGTTCGCCAGAGGCCTCGCATGGTAGCGAATGGCCGTCGATTTGGAAAGCCTTTGCTGTCATCACCTTTCGCCAAACGGCAGACAAAAACAATGTGCCATTTTCCCCCGCCTTTGTTACTCTCCGCTCACGCGATGAGTGCAACTAGGAAAACAGTCGCTGACACGGAGCAGGCCGAGGCCACACAGCTTATAGCCGAAGGGATGATCACCGACTTCATCACCGGCAATCCAGTGAAAGAGACCGAGAAAGAAAAAGTCCGCCAAGAGATTGCTCGGCAGCTCATCGCCGAATACCAGATTGACCCGGCCAGCATGGAGGCCGATTTTCCCGTCAAGGTGGATGGCAAGCGCAAGAAGGTGGACATCGCCATCTTCGAGGCCGGCAAGGAACACACGATCGAGAACCTTCGCCGCGCCATCGTCTGTCGGCCGCAACCCAACGTCGGCAAGAAATCCGTCATCAAGATTCGCGACTACGCCCAGGCCGAAAAAGACCTGCTCGAATTGAAGGGCCTGATGACCGCCAACGACGGCTGCGAGTGGGGACACTGGACCAACGGCCTCGAGCGCTTCTTCCTCCACAAGGAAAAGCGCCGCTTCGAGGATCGCTTCTCGCCGCGCGGTGATTGGCCGATGGCCGACGGCTCGATGACCACGCCGGACATGCACGCGGAGACCTACGTGCGCCCCGGCGAGGAAAACGCCCTGCGTAGCGCGTTCCGCCGTTGCCACAACTTCATCCACGGCAACGAAGGCATGCCCAAAGATGCCGCGTTCTGGCAGTTCCTCTACCTTATCTTTGCCAAGATGTATGACGAGCGCACCCATCGTGGCAAGGAGCGCAAATTCTTCGCGGCGGCGGACGAGCCGTTCACCGATGAGGGCCGCATGAAGATTCGCGGGCGCATCCAGGACCTCTTCAAGGTCACCAAGAAGCAATACAGCTTTTTTAAGGATGCCGACGAGATCACCATGTCCGACCGCGCGCTGTCCTACATGGTCATGGAATTGCAGCGCTACAGCTTCTCGCGCTCCGACGTGGACGCCAAGGGCGCGGCGTATCAGGAAATCGTCGGCACGAACCTGCGTGGTGATCGCGGCCAATACTTCACCCCGCGTCGAGCGGTGGACTTGGTTGTCCGCATCTTGAATCCCAGGGAAAACGAGAAAGTGTTCGATCCGGCGGATGGCACGGGCGGATTCATCGTCGCCACCATCGCGCACCGGTTGCGCCAGTTGCGCGCCGAATACAAGCGCGACGTCAGCGATGCCACCCAGGACAGCATCCTCGATCGCTTGAGCGACTACGCAAAAAAATATGTATTTGGGGCGGACTTCGATCCCTTTCTCGTCCGCGCCGCCACCATGAATGTGCTCATGGCCGCCAATGTCGAGGGCAACATCTTCCACATGGATTCCCTGGCGTTTCCTCGCGGACACCTGCCCGGCAACGATCTCGCCAAGAAGCACGTTCCCTTCGGCTCGGTGGACGTGCTGATGACCAATCCCCCGTTCGGTTCGGAGATTCCCATCACCGAAAAAGCGATTCTGGACAATTTACAGTTGGCCAAACGCTGGTCGCGCGATGACAGCGGTGGCTGGCTCGAACAGACCTCGACGCAAAACGCCGTCGCGCCGGAAATTCTGTTCATTGAACAGGCGCTCAAATGGCTGCGGCCCGGCGGACGCATGGGCATCGTGTTGCCCAACGGCATTCTCGGCAATCCCGGCGACGAATACATCCGCCGCTGGATTCTCCGCAACTGCTGGGTGCTCGCCTGTGTCGAAGTGCCGGTCGAAGCGTTCATCGTTGAAGCCAACGTCGGCATCCTCACCAGCCTGCTGTTCCTCAAGAAGAAGACCGACACTGAGATGGATGCCGAGGCGCAGGGCCATGTGAAGGAATATCCCATCTTCATGGCCGTGGCGGAAAAGGCCGGCGTGGATCGCCGGGGCAAACCGCTCTACAAACGCAACCCGGACGGCACGGAAAAAATGCGCACGCGCGTGGACGAAATTAAGGTCAAGACCAACGGCCATTATGAAGTCCGCAAGCGCACGCTGGTTGAGCCAGAGATTGACGATGATTTTCCGGCGATTGGCGACGCCTACGAAACGTTCCGCCAAAAGAACCCTGAGCCCGGCGCATGAAAACCACCGTGATCTGCAGCTCGTGGTTGTCCGGTTATGGTCACCGGCTGGACACGAAGCCTTACGTTGGCGGTGCGCTTGAAACAAAAGTCTTTCTCGAACAGCTACCTCTCACCAAGGAGCTTGTTCGTGATCTTGTTCTTCCCGATTTTGGCGGCATATATTTTGCAGGACGCGAAAGCGTCACGTGGGTTGACTCATCGGAATACGGCATCCCGTTTCTTCGCGGCAAAGACATTCAATTGGCCGACCTCTCCGAATCACCGTGGATTTCAAAGCGACAGGTTGAGTTGAATCCAACATTCCTGATTCGCAAAGGCATGACCCTCATCACCCGGTCAGGGACAATCGGGAAGACCGCCTACGTTCGCGCGGAAATGGACGGCATGGCGACCTCTGATCCGCTGCGCGTCGTTCCCGATCCTCAAAAAATTCCACCTGGCTACCTCTACGCGTATCTCAGCAGCAAGTTTGGTGTGCCGCTGCTTGCCTCCGGTGCTTACGGTGCAATCATTCAGCATCTTGAGCCGAGCGACATCGCAAGTATTCCCGTGCCCCGTCTCGGCGATGCCCTCGAACACGAAATCCACGAACTCATCGAGCAAGCAGCAGAGTTGAGGGCAGAAGGGCATAAGCTCATCGTAGAAAACTGTGCAGAACTAGTCAGCTTTCTGCGCTTTCCTCCCCTTAGGAAGGGATTCGTGTGGAACTGCGGGTGGTCAGTTGTGTCCTCTGCAAACCTGAACTTGAGACTGGAAGGGCACTACCATTCAGCTGTAGCCAAAGAAGTCGAGGACTTGATTCGTGGTTGTCATTGCGGCTTCAAGACGATCCGAGAGGTGGCTGCGAGATTTTTTAAGCCACCGATGTTTAAACGCCTACGGGTGGATGATGAAACACAAGGCAGGCAGTTTGTTAGCGGCATAGACGCCTACGGCTTTCGTAGCTCCGATGTTCGCTACGTAAGCAACATAACACCGAACTTCGGTGAGTTTATTTTGCAACGGGGCTCAGTAATCTTTCAGGCTGCGGGCAGTATTTACGGCCTCTTTGGCCGAGCACTATTCGTCCGCGGTTGGCTTGAAGACAAGTTTTGCGCAGACGACATGTATCGAATCGTTCCTCAAAGCGAGGAAGATGGAGCGTATATTTTCACATTCCTGCGCACGCCTTACGGGCGAACCCTGATTCAACGCGCGTCAGCCGGCCACGCGATACCTCGAGTCTGGGATCCGCAAATGTCCCAACTCATCTTGCCGTGGCCAGAACCTCATGAGCGAAACCGTTTCGCGAATCTAGTGTTTCGCGCACACGACATTGTCGAAGAAGCGCGGCAAAAGGAGGACGAGGCAATTGCCCGCGTCGAACGTTCTCTCGATACGGCTACCCGCAGTTGACCTATGGCCCAAGTCATCAAAATCGGCGAGCCCGCAAATGAGCCTGAAAATCAGGCCATCCGTTACCTGCGGGATCATCTCCCCGCCGATTACCGCGTCATTCACAACTTCGAGTTGCGCAGTGATGACGGCCAGTGGTTCGAGATAGACATCGCCGTCGTCGCCCCCCACGCCGTTTACCTCGTAGATGTCAAATCCACCTACGGCGAAATCCACGTCGCCGGCAGCCGTTGGCATCCTGAAGGCCGCACCCCGTTCGCCTCGCCGCTCGGCAAACTACGTCATCACACCCGCCTGTTGCATGGTCTGTTCTCCAACGCGTCCACGCCGCCGCATCAGGCGCTCCGTTATGTCTGGTGTGAAGCGGTCGTTTTGCTAACCACCCCGGATGCTGTCTTGCGCGACCCCGAGGGCCGCGACCGCGATCACACCTGGCCGTTGCAAGGTTGCGAGCGCCAGTTCAAGGATGTGACGCGCCTGCCGGATCGCAATCCGCCGCCCGCATCCACCGCGCCACACCTTAGCCACATCCTGTCCACCATTGCCGGCAAAGCCCGTCCGCTACAGGGCCTGCCCTTGCTCCGTTCGTGGCAGTGTGAAGAGCGGCTTACGGCCAACGATTTCTACACCGAATACCGCGCCCGGAACACCTACGCCAGCAGCCCGGAGCGCGTCCTGGTCCGTGTCTATCGGGCCGATCCCTATCTGCCCGCCGACGAGCGCAAGGCCCAGCAGGAACGCATCGCCAATGCTTACACGGCGTTGAGCCGCCTCGCGCCTCACGCCGGCATCCCCCAAGCCCGTGATTTTTTCCAGACCGACGGTGGCGATGCTTACGTGCTCGTGCTGAATGACACCAAAGGCACATCGCTCCGCGTCCATCTCACCAAGCCCGGCCTGCAACTGACCATGGATCAGAAGTTGCGTGTGGCGCGGGACGTGTTGGCCGCATTGGCGCATTGTCACGCCAGCAGCGTCCTGCATCGCGCCGTTTCGCCGGATACGTTGGTCGTGGGTCTGGACGGTCAAACGCGCCTGCTGGATTTTGATTTCGCCCGACCCGGTCCGCCGCGCGAACGCACGCTGGCAGGCGAGTTGCCGGAGGTGGTTGAACCGGCCTACCTCGCGCCGGAATTGAAGGATGATCCGCTCCAGAGCAGTGCCGCGTCCGACATCTATGCTGCCGGCGCGACCCTCTACGAGCTATTCACCGGCAAGCCCACGTTTGAGAAACTCGATGAAGCTCTGGCGGCCACGCAGGTCTTTCCCGAGAAAGTCTCTTCGCTTGTCGCCGGCCTGCCGGAAGGATTCGATGCGTGGTTGGAAACATTGTGCCGTTTCGAACCCGCCGAGCGACCCACGGCGGCCCAGGCTTTGGCCGGCTACGAGGCGTTGTTCGCTCCACCCGCCCCATCCGCTTCCGAGTCCGCACCTGAGCCCGCCCCCATCGGCACGCCGCTGGATTATGCAAACCTCGCGGTGGGCACATTGCTCGCCAACCAGTATCAAGTGGAATGTTCGCTCGGCAACAAGGGCGGGTTCGGCCGGGTTTACAAGGTCATTGATATCCACGCCGAGGCCACCCGCGCGCTCAAGATCATCACCACGGATCGCAGTTCCACCCTCGAACGGATGCGGCAGGAGTATCGCACCCTCGCCAATCTGCGCGAGCATCCCAGCGTGGTTCGCGTGTTCCACGGCGGCTGTTTGGAGGGCAACTCCGTGCCGTTCCTCGTAATGGAATACGTCGAAGGCGCGAGCCTCGACGGCTTGATCGCCGAGAAGAAGCTGTCCGTCAACGAGGCGCATCAACTTGGCGTGCAGGTGGCGGAAGGTTTGGCACATCTGCATCTCAACCGCGTCACACATGGTGACATCAAGCCCGCCAACCTCATGTGGACCAACCAGGCGGTGAAGATCGTGGACTTCAACGTCTCCATCCGCGCCGGCGATCTCGCCGCTCGCGGCGGTGGCACGTTGAAATATCTTCCGCCGGATTTGGACCGCTCCATCGAGCAAACGGATGCCGATCGCGCCGACCGCGACATTTACGCTCTCGGCATCACGCTCTATCAGGCCGTCACCGGCGAGTATCCGTGGCCGGATGATAAGACTCCACCGAAGGACAAGCCCGCTCGTAATCCGGTCGAGATTTCCGGCTTTGAGGACCTTGCGCCCGCGTTCGTATCGGTGTTGCTCAAGGCCATCGCACCCCAACGTGTGGATCGCTACCAGACCGCTTTGGAATTTGCCCGGGCGCTTCGCGCTGTCACCACCTTGCGCCAACCCAACGCCGCCAAAGAGGCGCAACTCAGCACGCAAAGTCTCGAAGCCCTAAAACCCGCGGGCGAGCCCAAACCCAATACCAATCCGTTCGTTTCGTATCTGCTGACCCTTTATAGCCAGAGCCGCAGCACCAACGCCGGCACGCGCGGTTTGGACGCGATGGGCCGGTTGATTTACGTCCCCACCGCACTCGATCGCGCGCTCCAGTCCGCCACACTCGCCGGCGAGTTCAGCCTGGTGCTCATCAGCGGCAACGCGGGCGACGGCAAAACGGCCTTCATCCAGCAGGTCGAAGACGAAGCTCGCAAGCAGGGTGCGAACGTGCAGACCTACGGCACGGGCAATGGCACGCGGTTCGAGATCAAGGGGCGGAAGTTTCAGACCAATTACGATGGCAGCCAGGACGAAGGCGAAAAGGTCAACGACGATGTTTTGACCCAGTTCTTCGCGCCTTTCGCCGGAGCGGACACGTCCAAATGGCCCAAGGATGAGACCCGCCTGATCGCCATCAACGAAGGCCGGTTGATTGACTTCCTCGAGCAGTTCGGCGCGCAGTATCCGCGCCTCAAACAGATCGTGCAGCGCGGTCTGCGCACCGGTTCACCGGAGGATGGCATTGCCATCGTGAACCTGAATCTCCGCAGCGTGGTCGCGCCATCAGGCGATGTGTCCTCCATTCTCGAACGCTTGGTCAAGCGGTTGGTAGAGCCCAAGTTCTGGGCAGCGTGCAAGAGCTGCGACTTGCGGGACAAGTGCTACGTTCATCACAACGCGCAGACCTTTGCCAACTCGACTGCCGGGCCGCAGGTCCTCGAAAGGTTGGAACTGATGTATCGCCTGGTGACCTTGCGCGCCAAGCTGCACATCACCTTGCGCGACCTTCGCTCCGCGCTCGCCTTCACCATCGCCGGCACGCGCGATTGCGACGAGATTCACGCCCTCTATGAGCGGGGCGATTCCGAGGCGTTCTTGAACGGCTTCTACTTCAACAGTTGGGCCGGCACGGGTGTGCCCGATCTCAAAGACCGCCTGCTTCGCTTGTTCCGCGAGATCGAGGTCGGGCAGACCAGCGATCCCAAACTGGACCGCATGTTTGATTTTCATCCGCCCACTCCCGCCCCGGGATTGATGGATTTCTCGCCGCGCGGCACTTACGACGCAGAACTGCTCAAAACCACTTACGAGGCTTTGCCGCCCGAGATCACCACGCACCACAATGGCCCGCGCTTCAAACAGCATCGCACCTATGTTGCCATGCTGCGTCGCCGGCACTTCTTCGAGGCGCGCGACGATTCGTGGCGCAATCTCATTCCCTACGGCGCGGCTTCCCGGATGCTTGCCATCCTGACCCAGCGGCCCGATCCCAAGACCGAGGCGCTCAAGATCATTCGCGCGGTGAATCGGGGCGAAGGCGTCTTCGACAATCGCCGCCTCAAGGGCAAGCTCGCCTTGCAAGTGCGCCAGGTCGAGTCGGCCACTGTGCGGAGTTACCGCGTGTTCCCGGCCGACCGCTTTGAACTCGTGCCGCAAGAACCGGCCCAGTCGTCGCCCTATCTCGAACACTCGCCCACCGCGTTGCTACTCCGCTATTCCGACGGCTCGGAATTGCAGGCCGAGTTGGTCATCAATCTCGACGTGTTTGAAATGCTGGATCGATTGAACCAGGGCTACCGCCCCACGGTGGATGAGTTGCAGGGTTATTACCTCACGCTCGCTGTCTTCAAGAACATCCTCGGTTCAGCGCCCTATCAGGAAGTGTTGCTCACGCCCACTGGACATGAATTCTATGCTGTGACCCGTTATCCCGGAGGCCAGTTGGCCATGCGCCTCTCCGAAGAATCGCCACCCTATGGCACTCAAGAGTAGAGACAAACATTTTCGCCTGCCCAAGATCAGCCTCTTGGATTTCAAGACGCTGGAGATGGATCGTGTCCTGACCCTGCTTTTCGCCCGCATCCACCACAAGGGCGAGGACAGCCGCCTGTTCAAGAAGGACAACACCATTGACACCTTCGCGGCGCACTTCCTATCGCAACCGACGCGCTTCAAGGATTTCAGCAAGTATCCCGACATCACCCGTGGCTGGCTCGAAACGCATCTGCTCGATCTCGTGAATCGCGGCAAGGCGGGCAAGGAGGCGGTCGCCGCTCCGCGCCCGCTCCACGGTTACACTTACCGCTTTCGCAATCCCACGCATTGCCGCGCCTACGGCGCGGATCAGCACATTTACGAAACCCTCTGGCACGCGCGCAACAATCTCGGCCAGCAGGCGCTCGCCGGCCTCAAACGGTTCTTTTTCGAGGGGGTTGACCCCAATACCCAGTTGGAGGACACCACTGCGCTGGTAGACGTGGAAACCCAGGCGCTCCTGAGCCTGAACACGTCCGAAGTCACCCAGGACGCCCCGCTCAAGGATTCCCGCATGCCCACGCCGCCGTTGTGCATCGGCTCGGCGGATTTGATGGCCGACGACATCGTGCGCCTGCTCCAGTATCGCACCAAGATTCCGCGCTCGGTGATGGTGGAGTATCTCAAAATCCTGCTCGCCTTTCATCTCGCGCTATATCACCTCCGCCTCATGAAGCTCCTGCCGGAGCTCGTCAAACGCAAGGGTGTCGAGCCGATCTGTCAGACGGCAAATTGTCCGGTAAAGCCCGCCAGCGCCGACCGCCCGCAGGGGGATTGTCCCTACCAGATTGCCCTGTTCTTGGATGTTCAGAATCAGCCCGGCACGCGCGTCAGTCAATTGGCCGAGATCAGTGCCGAGCTGCACTACAACCTCCGCATCCCTCGCTTCGTTCGCGCCTATTTTCTGACCAAGAAGCTCGATGAATTCGCGCTGCATTTGCTGCAATCGCAGCGGTTGCCGGGCGGTGCGAACAAGCAGTTGAGCGTCAGTGAAGTCCTTCGCTTGCTCGAAGAGGGTTACAAGTTGGACCGCGAACAGTATTTCGGCGCGCGCCTGATGAGCTTGGAGGAGGACACCGCCGTGGAAGATAACACACTTGATCCCGAGGTGCAGGCGGTGAAGAACATGCAGCTAGATCCCCTCAACACGTATGTGGAGTGCCTGATGGCGTTGCGTGGCGATTATCAGCGCACGTTCATCGTTCGTTCACTGGATTCATTGCTACTCAAGAATCGTCCCGGCGCGTTGCTGGCCCAGCAGCGGTCCAAGAATTCCCCCCGCCGGTTCATCCTCGACAGCCGCCTCTTGGAAGTGTTGCTCCAGATCGCCGTGCTGCGCTTCGATGACCAGACCGGCCGCTATCGCTCGGAAGAAATCCAGATTGATCGCCTGCTGACCTTCCTCCGGGAGCGTTACGGCCTTTACATCGATGTCCTCCCGCGCGGCGAAGGATTCGGCGAACCTACCATCGCGGACTGCGAAGCCATTCGCCGCAACAAGGCGGCTTTCAAAAACAAGTTGCGCGAAATCGGCTTCTTTCAAGATTTGTCGGACGCCTACATCACCCAGCACGTCACACCACGTTATCGCATCAATCATCAGCCGTCTGGTCCGGTGGGAGGTGCAGCATGAGCCAGGATTTCCGCCGGGTCACCGCTAACGAGGTCAACACGGCCTTGCAGCGCATCCTCGAAGAGCAGTTGCGTGCGATTCTCACCAATCGCCAGCCCGGTCACTGCATGCGGGTCGGCGATCTGGACACCTCCGTAATGCTCGCTGTTGCCCGCAACTTGCAGCAGTCGGTGGGCTCAAACGCACAGGTGCATGTCCTCGTCCGCGAAGCCCGCAAGGACGATCCCCTTCTCATTACCAGCAGCAAGCTCATTGAGTTACGCAATCCGCTCGCCGAGGGCGCACTTCGGCCTCCGTTGCTCGTCTTCGTGCCGAACGATCTCCGCACCGCCGCCGAGGATTCCTTCGCGGAAGCCACCTTCGAGCAGGTTTCCGTCACCGATGCGTTCCAGCGGCTGCGCGCCCGCCTCTTGGAACATCTGCCCGAAAGTTTGCGCCAGGCCGTCCCGGAGATTATTTCCTTTCTGGAAGGGCGCGGCTGGCGTTGGGCCGACGCGCTCGCCGCCGTTCGCTTTCTCCTCAGCATCCGGCTCAATGGCAATGACGCTGAAATCGTTGGCGCATCCCTCTGTGAACTGGGCCTTGCCCCGGATTTCCACCTCTTGGACGATCTCGCTGCCGTTCCCAATCGTTTGGCCAAAAACTTGGAGTGTGTGGACAGACTGACGTTCTCCACCAAGTCAGACCGTGGACGGGTGCTGGATCTAAAATTGAGCGACCGTGCCTTCCGCTCCCGACTGAGCGATTTTCTGGCGGAGACCGGGCTTGAAAATCCTCTCGTCTGGACGGCGCGCATCATTTCTGAAAAGGCCAACTGGCCGCTCTCGTTCGACAAATGGCAGTTCGAAGCCGGCGCGGGTGTGACCCAACAGCTTCGTGTCGAGGTCACCGAACTGGGATTGCCTGTGGTGAAAGAAGATGAAACTGATCCCCGCCTGCAACCGCTGATTGGTCAGCAAGTCTTGGTGGTCGGCCGGGGGGGAACAAAGAGTTTCAAGGTCAAATTTCACTGTGACCCTGCGCCTGAAAACGTCCCGGCAGTCCATCACTTCCGGCTGCAGGTTGTTTCGCGCGAAAGCGGTCCGACGGCGTTCACCAAGAAGAAGACCTCCTGGACCGGGCATCGGCGCGACGCTTCCGTGAGCTTTTCCAAACTCTCCACCATCGACTGGGAGGATGGCTGGCATTTCGTCCGTGTCCTGCCCTGCACGGAAGATGGTGATCCCATCCCCATTGTGGATGATCAGGGCCAGCCCGTTCCCTTAGTCAGCGGGGCTGACGACGGCCAGTTGCCCAATGAAAGCGATCTCTTTTACGTCGTTAAGGCCGATGATGTCGAAGTGGAAGTGCCCCAGCGCGCTGTCCCCAAGTTTTCGAGCTTCAGCCACGCGCAAATCCATTTTTGGTTCAAGGCACTCGCGGACGGCCACGACCCAAAGGAAGTCGCCTGCCAGCATCGCGCGTGGGTGGAAGGGGATGATTTCCGTGGCAAGAGCGAATTGCTGGAGTTCAAGTTTGCCGGCGAGGGCATGGTTCACGTCCCGGTCTCTCGCGTCTTGAAATTGCTGGAGCAACGCATTCTCACCGCACCGGACGAGACCCTGTCATGGCGGCTGGCCATTTCTTCGGCCCAAGTTGCCGAAGTGTTTGCGGACTCGGCCTCCTGGCCCGCCTTGCCTGAGATCGCAACTTTCCGCGCCAGCCGTCGCGCGCTGCTGGCCAAAGTCAGCGGCTCGGATGGCTTGCAAATTGTCCAAAGTGCCGATCTGTTTCCACTCCGCGACGAAATTGCTGCCTACGCGGAGCAATACCTCACTGTGCTTTCGCAGGCCCTGCGCCACGCTGAGTCCGCCCCTCCGGACGAACAGCCCCGCGCGCTGGCAGCCTTGCAGGCGTTCCTCGCTCTGGACACGGCGAAAATTGATCTCGCCGATCACCGCGGCAGCCATCGCAACGCGCTGCTGGTCAGTCCCACGCACCCGTTGCGCCTGCTTTGGATCGCCACCTGGCTCACCCTCGCTGATCACTGGCTTGAAAAAACGGCCCAATCACCCAAGGAGTTCATTGCTCCCACCCGTGACTCTATCCTGGAAAGGCTGAATCCGGTGAACTTTCCGGCCGTATTTCCTTCCGGTTCAGGCCAACTGCTCACTTCGATTGACAATCTGCATCCGCTTTGGACGGTTTACGGCGCTTCGTCTGAGCTCGATCCTCGTGGTTTGATCGCCGAACTCTGCACCGCACTCGGTCTCGCTGAACCGAACATCGGCAGTTTCAGTCTCGACGGATCGTTCCTCGCGGATCGCGCGCGCCGCTACCTCGTTCAGCACCCCTATATCGAAACGCTCGTCTTGAATTGCTTCAACGCAGGACGCGGGCGGTTGCTCGTCGAAATGCTCTTGGAACTTCAGAAGGAACAAGACTTTCGCGATTTGCGATATGATCTACGGCTCTTCGTGCCCGATCCCGATGCCCCCGGGTGCGGCGAAGACCTCGCCGAACTGATTTCCCCAACCAGCAGCTTGGCCGCTCCCGAAGCGGACGCGTTCGCCACCCCCACCGGCAATCATCTCGCCCCCAAACTCACGTTCTCGGTGCGAGATATTGCGGAGTTTCGCGCTAGCGCCGCTGATTTTCCCGCTCACCTGAGTTTCTTGTTCGACGTTTTTCCGGCTCAGAGCGTTTGCGCCCAACCTCCCCGGCGCGAGGACGAAAGTGCCCCGGTCCATGGACTGTTGCAGGATTTCACGGTCAACTACATCGAGGAGGCTGAGGTGGTTGCTTGGCATCGACGGCCTCGCCACGGATTGCCCGTCCCCATTCCAAATGCCGAAGACCTGCCCAAGCTGCTGGCCCGCCTTGCGGAAACAATTTCCACTGTGGCCGCCTGCATTTCTACCGGCCAGGCCGGCCTTGTGCTCCGACCGGTTTCCACTCTCGTATTGGAAGCCGATCAGAAAGCACTGTTGCATCAGGTTCATGAAGTCAGTGACTGGGTCTTCACGGTGGACAAGAGCCTCGGCATTGAGTTCTTCGACCATCATCCCGCCAGCCGTCGCCCGGAGTATCTGATTGATCACAGTCCGGACCTGACCGGCTTGAGTGGCCGGCGCGTCGTGATTACGTCCCGCTCGCAGACAGAAATTCGCCGTTTTTTTGAGCAAGTGCTTCAGGACTATGACTTGGCGGCCTACCGTAACCGGGCGCACGCACTGCTCGGCGAACTCCGCTCCCTTTCGGGACGCCTCGCTTTGAAGCTGGCTTCCTCACCAACCCAGCGGGCGGAAGCCCTCGGACTGGCCCTTGCCAAACTCTATTTGGAATTTCAGGACGTCTTCCGCGATCAAGCGGTCGTTCCGCTGGATGCCCACCTCGATTTGTTCCGCGCTCTGCAAAAAACGGACGAGTTGGAGGACGAGATTACACTCCGTCGCACGGACATTGGTTTGTTTGACTTTGACACATCCGGGCCTGTCCCGGTCCTCACGTGCAGCCTGGTCGAGGTCAAATGCTACAGTTCTGCGGGGGGACTCGACGGTTTTAACCAGCTCAGTCAATCGATTGCCGAACAAATCCATCAGAGCGAACGCACGCTTCAACACCACTTTGATCCCGATCGCGCCGGTGCGGTGGATCGGCCAGACCGCATCATCAAGACCCAGGAACTGATCAATCTGCTCGAGTTCTATGTGGATCGCGCTCACCGCCTCCATCTCCTTTCGCCGGAAGCGTATCAAGAGGCCAAGTTCTTCCTGCGGACTATGGAAGGCGGTTACAAGCTCCGCTTCACGCGCAGCGCTTTGGTCTTCGATTTTGACAAGGAAGGCACTGAGGAATTCGTGGCGGAGAACGGAATTGAATACCATCGCATTGGCGTGAACCTTGTTCGCACTCTCTTGGAAGCGCTGCCAGCCCAGTCTGCTGATCTGGAAACACGGCCCTTGCCGGTCGTCGAGCCTGCCGCATCGCCCGCGCAGCCCGAAACCTCAACGATGCAATTTCTGGCGAAGGAAATGCCCAAGCTGGGCCGTGCCGCTTTCATCCGCGAGAAACGCGCTCGCACGGTCTCATGGGATAAGCTCACGGCTCCCTCAGATAACTTTGCCAATACGGAAGCGGTCGCCACTGAACGCTCCCCGGTCGTCCCAGCGCATCCGCGTATGGAATCATTGCCGCTGCCACCCGCTGCCGAGCCGCCCAGTCCGGCCGCCCCATCCACTCCCCGGCCAACTCTCGTCCCCGCGCCGCCTGCCAGTCCTGGTGCGGCATCGCTTCCGCCCTCAGACATCCAGAGCCAGCCGCCCACGGCGCCTCCGCCCGCCGCTTCCGCCAGCCCCAGCCTGGATGTTCTTTTGGGGGTGACCGGAACGTCGCCCCAATTTGGTATTCTCGGCAAGGTCATGGGCCGCTCCATTGGCCTCGACCTGAACCAGACCCACACCATCAGCCTGTTTGGTGTCCAGGGTGGAGGAAAGAGCTACACCCTCGGCAGTGTCATTGAGATGGCGTCACTCTCGCTTCCCGGAATCAATTGTTTGCCCCAGCCGCTTGCCACTGTCATCTTTCATTACAGTCAGACGCAGGACTACAAGCCGGAGTTTACCTCCATGATCCGGCCCAACGACGATGCTGCCGCCGTTGCCGCTCTGGCGTCCGAGTATCACGCTCATCCGGCGGCGTTGAAGGACATGGTGCTCCTTGTTCCCGCCGGCAAACTCGCCGCTCGCCGAGCGGAGTATCCCGGCATTGAAGTGTTGCCGCTCAAATTTGCCTCCGCCGAATTGCAAGCCGGCCACTGGCGTTTTCTCATGGGTGCGGTCGGCAACCAGGCCACCTACATTCGGCGGCTGAACCAGATCATGCGTGCCATGCGGGACGGCATGACCCTCGAAGGATTACGTGCGGCCATCAATCAGGCGGGTCTGCCGGACAACCTCAATGAACTCGCCAACATGCGGTTGGACTTGGCCGCCGACTACATCGACGACGCGGTTCGCATTAGCGATTTGATTCGGCCGGGCCGCCTCCTGATTGTGGATTTACGGGACGAGTTCATTGAGAAGGACGAAGCGCTTGGCCTGTTCGTTGTCCTGCTCCAGCTCTTTGGCGACGCCACGTTCAACGGTCAGTCCTTCAACAAGCTCGTAGTTTTCGACGAGGCTCACAAATACATCGGCAACCCCGACCTCGTGGATGGATTGGTGAGCGTTGTTCGTGAGATGCGGCACAAAGGCACTAGCATCCTGGTCGCCAGTCAGGATCCGCCTTCAGTGCCGGTTTCACTGATCGAGCTTTCCTCGCAGATTATTTTGCACCGGTTTAATTCGCCTGCTTGGTTAAAGCATATCCAGAAGGCGAATGCGGCGTTACTCAATCTAACGCCCGAGCAATTGGCTCGTCTCCATCCTGGTGAAGCCTTCGTCTGGTCCAGCAAGGCCACGGACCCCCTTTTCTTCCGCGAAGCCGTCAAAGTGAAGCTCCGTCCCCGCGCCACCCTCCACGGAGGCGCAACCAAAACCGCGATCTCACCGTGAGCAGCATCTTTAATCCTCGCCTTCTGGTTTCAGTCGGCCTGTGTGCTGATCGATGGCTTTCACCCGGCGCACTTCAACCGGCCGTTGGCTCAACGGCTCATTCCCCGTGACGGTTTGCGGGGCGATGAAGGCGAGCGCACGCAGTTGGCCGTTCTCTTCGTCGAGGATGATGCGGTAGAAGGCGGTCGGAACATCCACTACACCCTTTAGCTTCTTCACCTCACCACTGAACACCGGGCCGGTGACAACCCACACGCGCTCTAGCCGCACGGCGAAGTCGGTGGCTTCCATCTCTTCGAGCACCCGCCACCAACTGCGGTTTAAGTCAGGAGCTTGCGGAGAGATGTTGGACATCAAGAACGTCTCGCGTCGCGCGTCGGGCTTGTAGCGCCAGCCGCCGGTGTCGCGGCGTGTCGACTTCGCTGCTCCTTGGGCCCCGAGGATGAAGTTGCACCCTGCCGCCGCCTTGCGCCGAATAAGTTCTTCCTGCTCAGGAT
>VGTJ01000092.1 GCA_016874775.1 Deltaproteobacteria bacterium | reverse complement strand
TACTCTCGCTTGCGAAACGCCTCTTTGCTGGGGGGTATTCGTGTGAGCAAGTGATGGAAGCGTTGATGCCCGCCTGAGTCACTACCAGTGCACTACTTGGTTTCGCGTGAAACCTTCCAAGTCGTGTGCCACAGCAATTTTCTTTTTTATCGGCTTCGCAGCCGCGGCTTGCTCACTTTCAGGTTTTACCGCGGTAACGGGTGGGGTCGTAGTACTTTCTTTCGCAACTTGAGCGAGGGTTTGTTGTGACAAGAAATTGCTAACATGCTGACGCACATACGACAGCAAGTGTTCGTCTACCTCATTCGCATGGTTCTCAGCAAATTCTTCCTCAAGCTTCTCCCATAAGGCATGGGCAGGATGTTCACGATCCTCGTCAATCTGTCGCAGGACTTCGCAGACTTTCTCTTGTGTTTCAGGAATACGCTTATCTGGGAAAGCTTCAAGCGACTGCTCAAGAAGCCCTTTGGAGTGGGCTGCGCCAACCTGCTCTAATTCTGCCAGCAGTTTTGCGGCTTTTGTCCCGTCATTTTCGAAGAGCTGTCGGAATCCGCCCAAAGAGAGTTTCAAATCAAACCAGTAGAGATCCCAAAACAATCGCTCATCGGCATTCAACTGTGCGAGGTCGTAGGTTTTCGACTCTGCCACACATGGAGCTTTGGTACGCACATGCCCAGCGATCTTGTGAACCGTCAGATTTGTAGGTTGGTCCTTCTCCGCAAGAATATCTTGGAGAGAGGGAACATTTGCATTGTGAGAGAGTGGAAAGCAGTGCGTATCCATCGCCGCCACATGTTCCCGTACGGTGGCCATAGACGCCTTGACTCCAATATACACTGGGACAAACAGCGCTGCAGCATACACGGCACCACCAATGAACATCGTGCGCCAGTTCGTTGGTCCGGTGGTCAAGTATCGGAGTAAGCTCTTTGCCAGTTCATAACGTGCGGCAGCCTGCTGTTGGCAAAACGGAGCTTGCGTCAGCACTTGAAAGATCGCCTGCAACCGCTCCTGTCGGCTCGTCAGTGCAGCGGTAAGATTGCGCATGCGTCGCAGCGCGATATTCATTCGCCATTGCGCTGCAAGAGCGAACATCATTGCAACCGCTATCCCTAGCATCAGGCTCGAACCAGAGAGTCCAGCAAGGAGGAGGACGACAACGCTGATCAAGCCAAAGGCAAAGCGAATCCACGGAAAACGACTCAAGAGCACATCAACGACGCGACCACCATCGAGGGGATTCACAGGCAACAAGTTCAAATAGTTGAGCGAAAGGGCCGTCAACCCAATCTGCGTCAACACCGACTCTCCCGATTCGGGAGCCCAATATAAGCATGCACCACCAACGATGAGGCCCGGGACCGGCCCCAGCAGCGAAACGATGATCTGCTGCATCGGCGTAGCGTCTTCTCTCTCGCCAGTAACCGCCGCCCCAAGAAACGGAATAAAGAACATCTGCCGATCGCGGTAGTCGAACAACCACATACCAAACCAGTGGCCAAGTTCACGAAAGAAGAGGACGCCAAGCAATATGGCGACAAACGACGGCGACACAGTCAGACCAAACGACACTCCCGCCACAGCCACGCTCACAAGCAGGAGGATGCATTTGCCTAACCACCCCCATCCGGGAGCCTTATTCTGCATTTCTTGCATACGCTCGAAGGCTGCCACCTCACTCACCACCTGTGCCGATTGTTCCCTTTGCTCAACAGCTACGGTCGGCTGGCCTTGTTGCGTTTTTCCGAGGGCTTTTCGTTGTGCTTTCCGAGCACGGGCAACTTTCGACAACCCGTGGACAAGTTTCCAGGCGAAAGGAACCGCTGGAAGCGGGAGCATCCGTCGCACGTGAGGAGTC
Organism: Deltaproteobacteria bacterium; assembly: GCA_016874775.1. Lineage (NCBI taxonomy): Bacteria > Pseudomonadati > Myxococcota > Myxococcia > Deltaproteobacteria bacterium. Next base: position 22,299 of record VGTJ01000092.1, on the reverse strand, counting down.
GAGGTTATAGTGAGCGCTGGACTCTTGGTTATGTAATCTCGTAAGAACCGTTGGTTATATTCGACGAACGCTTCTGGTGAACACGGCTTCAATACGTAGATCGCGCCCGTCTCCTGAAGTGTACGTTGATGTTCTTCCCATTGGGGTTCAACATCAGCAACGTAATGGTCATAGAAGCGACACCACTTCGGACGCGAGAGCACGCCATGTAACTGGCAGTCAACCGTCACAATCGCACGACCATCGGTAAGAACCGTCACAAAAGAGACATTGAACAACACCCCAGCTTCGGGTGATAGCATCGGACTCACCTCTGCATAGGTGTGCATGTCGTGGTTGACAAAAACCTGAATCGGCTGTGGCTTTTCCACATGAGTGAACGGATCTTGTTGCAACAACGAATGTGAGTAACGAAACCCAAGTGGGGCGAGCGTTTGCTCAGCTGACCGAAAAACCGCCCCCATTTCTGGCGGTAAGAACTCTCTCTCGGTTAGGGTGCTCTGCGGTAAACGAAAGCGCCAACACAGGAGTCGGCTCAATACAACGACAAGCTGAATAACTTTCACAACAATAAACAAAGCCAGAATCGAGACGACAGGAGTAAGCAGGTCCATGCGGTGTCCCTTCGGCAGTAAGGTTACCGCGTGTCTATCGGCGAGGACCTTCTGTCGCTATAACGCTGACACCACGCGCATTGTGGAGGACTGCATACTGTTATTGTAGAGCGTCGTCGTTGCATACCCTGCACGACAATCCTCACGCAACACGTCCACACGAGCAGCGGTGCGTCATCGCGTTGGTCCCTGCAATGACTTGACAAATTATTCCAAGGCAAGGCTACTTGCCTTGCCACAGGGTGAGGGCTTGACGCGTGTAGGTTGACACTGAAGGCAACTCGGCTAACGGAAACCAATGGGCTTCCAAAATTTCCCCAGGATCGATTTGGACCGTCGGCTGGGGAACCTGAGCGAAAAACACGTAGATGGTGTCGTGCCGATGGGCCTGGCGCCCGGTGCACACACCAACGTGTTGCAATCCATTAGCGGCAACCCCTACCTCTTCGTACACTTCGCGTTGCATTGCCACCGCAGGCTCCTCGCTACGCTTCATCATGCCACCAGGCAACGTCCACACCGGTCGACCGTAGGTATTGCGAACGAGCAACAGCTGATTGTTATAGACGAGGAGCGCAAGAGCTCCTCGTACCCGAGGTTGCACGATAAACCAATAGAGACGCAATAATGCATAGGCACAGCGATATCCTGCTCGTAATAAAGGGATCGGAATCCACATCATATACTGTGTATCGTAACACTATCGCGAGCGCGCATCCGTTAGCAGTTGGATCAGCGCTTGGGTTTCATGCGTCATCAACACTAAACCATCAGCAAGGGCGACACGAGGTACATCAGGCACCTGCCAAAACTCGACTCTGTCTAGCCAACGAGGAAAGCGCTCAGCAAGCAACGGGCGATGCTCTCTTTCATCGAGTGCGATAATGCGGTGGACACGAGCCAAGTCAGCGGCCTCAACCTGTTGAGGAAAGCGTATTGGCTCCGTTGGCACAATCCCGCGTTGATGGAGCGCGGACAATGCGCCTGAAGATATTGGTCCTCGATTATTGACTCCCAAATCTATGGCGATCCCACGCGATTCAGCCTGCCAAGGCAACGCAGCATGGGCAGCAAGATGATTGAACAGATGCTCAACGAAGCGGCTGCGATAGTAATTGCCGGTACACAAAAATAACAGCACGGATTTCGTTATCATGGGATTCTTCAATGCGCCGCTCATGCATTCTTCTCTGTAGTGTATTTTCTCTATAGACCTTCGTTGCGCTCTGCTCTATCACGGTTGTAAAAAATGCTCAGCAAAAGGAGGGAATCATTATGGCGGAACTTTTTCACGTCGGACTCACAGTGAAAAATCTCGAACGGTCGGTCACGTTTTATCGCGACGTAGTAGGCATGAAAGAAACCGAATGGCGAGCAATGAATGTCAAGAGTAAGGAATTCGATACGCTCACCAACAATCCAGGGGCAGAGTTGAAGGTTGCCCATTTGACGCTTGACTCGTTTATGCTCCAACTTATTGAATACGTTGCTGGTGGGGGAACGACGTTAGACCTTCATCACAACAATGTTGGCAGCCCACACTTGTGTATCTATGTATCGGATGTCGAGGCAAAACTCAAAGAAGTACAACAACGTGGTAACGTGACCATCACTTCTGGTTTGGTGCAGATCGCGGCGAATATGCGGAGTTTCTATACGGAAGATCCTGATGGGGTACCGGTGGAGTTTTTGCAGCGGACGGCGTAGGCCAGAGAAGTTTGCCTCCCCCAGCATCCCTTCGGAGTAATGCAACGGTTGTCATGTCGAGCGGAGCGAAACATCTCTTTGCTCGGTGTTCGAGAGATTCTTCGCTCCGCTCAGAATGACACATTCGGACGGTTTTGGTCGTGCAGAAAGACGGCTCGTCTACGCAGCGAGTTCTTTCAAAGCCGCGGGGTTGCTCACGGGCTCTGGCTTACCGCCCTTCAACGGCACTGACCCAGGTTTCCGTTGGTATGGAGAAACCAGACCGAGTTTATCGCCGTACTCACGCAATGCAGGAATGACATCGCTGTTCAGCAATTGCAGGCAACGCTCACGGTCCTTAAATGGCACCGGGCCATCTAACCAAAACGAGAAGATGCCAGGACGCAAGATGTCCATAACCTTCTTTAGTTTCGGAATGACGTTGTCAGGTGTCCCAGCGATCATCACCATATCTTTCAACACATCTGGATAGCCACTGTAGATGTGTTTCTTGAGAGCCTCGACGACCTCAGGAGAATCGTCCCTCCCATCACCGAAAGCCTGAACACCGGCAGCATTGACGCCAAAGTTCGTCTGCGCCAGGCGACGGGTCGCTTCTTTGGAATTATATCCCGGCGGGAACATCCACTCAGGACGCGCAAAATGTGAGAACGCACCGCCATAGAGAATGCGTTTGCCCATCTCTTCGGCTTTTTCCTGAGTATCCGCGATCATCACAGGTTGTAAGTAACCAAAGTTTTCTGGTCCAGCCTGGTATCCCTCACGGGCTGCGGCTTGGGAATAGAAGTCCCACAATTCGAGTGTTGGCTCCAGGCGTGTCGCCAGCGCAACATACGGATAGCGCTTTTGCGCGCACCACCGAGCAGTGTCCGGGCTGATCAGCCCAGGAATCCAAAATGGCGGATGTGGTTCCTGCAGCGGGAGCACCCACGGGTTCACCTGGCGGAAATGGAAGTGTTTGCCTTCGTAGCGGAACGGACCAGGTGTCGTCCATGCTTTGACGATAAAATCGATGCCTTCCTCGAACATCTCGCGGTTGAAGGCCGGGTTCGCATTGTTCGCGAGTTGTTCTGACCCAGCACCACGCACCCAACCTGTGATCATGCGACCGTTGGAGATCAGGTCGATCATGGCCAGCTCTTCAGCCAAACGCAGCGCATTCGCGACGGTTGGAACGGGATTACCGAGCAAAGCGATTTTCACCCGCTTCGTCGCTTTAGCGATCACGGATGCTTCAACGTCCATCACCGCGCCTAAGCAGAATGGCGTCCCATGATGCTCGTTCAACATGACGCCGTCAAAGTTCATCAGTTCGGCATCAGTATAAATTTTTTCATCAAGGTATTGATTGAGAATCTTGGCGCCATGTTTCCGGTCAAAGAACCGGTTCGGGGTGCCGTAGAAACTGCGCTTGCGGAGGATTTCGTACTCTAATTCGTCATACCCCTTAGGATCTGTATCCGGGTCGTAGTGATACGCCCGTTCGGTAAACCACATAAAATGCATGCAGGTGCTCCTTTCTCGTGTCAGCCCCAGACCGCGCGGGGCGAATCGCGGGTAGGATAGGACATTACGAGGAAAAAGTGAAGAGTGCGCAAGCTGTCAGTTCTTGAGATAGCTTTCAGTGGTCAGCAGTCAGCCAACAGAGGGTGGAGCAGAAGCTCCTAAGGAAAAGCTGATAGCTGAAAGCTGACCGCTGATCGCTGACCAGCTTCCAAACCCTTTTTTTGCACAGCCTGAAATGATAGAGAGCCGCGGTATTACAGGAGGATTCCTATGTCCCTACCTTTTTCTGGTGGTTGCGCCTGCGGCGCTATTCGCTATCAGTGCTCAGCCGAACCGGCATTTTCGTGGAACTGTCACTGCCGCGATTGTCAACGTGCCAGTGGCAGCGCCTTTTGCCCAGTACTCTACGTGCCAAGAGCATCATTAACGATTACCGGACAGGCCCAATATTACGACGTCAAAGCCGAGAGCGGCAATAAAGTGAGTCGCGGGTTTTGTACACAATGTGGTTCACCAGTTTTCATCCTCGCGGAACTCGTGCCTGACTTACAAGGACTATGGGCAGCAAGTCTGGATGACCCGAAACTGTTTCAGCCACAGGTTCACGTGTGGACCGACCGTGCGCAGCCGTGGGATTCGATGTCACCAACGTTGGCGAAAATTGGCGAAGCACCAAATGCGGAGCAGTTTAAGAAATTATTGGAGCGATAAACAGTGAGGTTGCCCAACAATATGGGCAACCTCTCCAGTAGTGTTACTCAAGATTGTACAGCTTCGCCGCGTTCCCCGCGACCATTTGATACACTTCCGCTTCCGGGATTCCTGCGAAGTCCTTCGCTACCTGTTGTCGCGAGTACGGGAACGTCCCTTCGGTGTGAGGATAATCAGATCCCCACATGATGCGATCAACCCCGATCAATTCACGCGTCAACACCCCAGCACGATCATCCTCGAAGGTGGCCCAAAACTGGCGCTTGAAATAAAAGCTTGGGGCTTCATCAACTTTGGGTTCCATCCAGTGATGATGATCGGCCCACCAGTGATCCATCGAACGCAGCACCGACGCGACCCAGCCAATACCGCCTTCGACCAATACGAAGCGTAACTTTGGATAGCGTTGCGCTACACCACCCCAGATCAAATCTGCCATCGCTCGTTGCATGGCACAGATCTTCGTATCAACAAAGCTTTTCCCCACTCCCATGCGCGCCGCTTTTTCATGGAACGGCTCGTCGGTGCCGACGTGTAACGCAACAGGCAGGCCTAAATCTTGTACCGTCGTCCATAGGCGATCATAAGCGGGCTCGCCATACGAACGACCTGTGACCTCTGTGGGAATCATCACCGAACGTAACCCATTCTTCGCCGCGCGCTCTGCCTCTTCGATTGCCCATTCGACTGGCCCCCGCATCGGGATCAGTGCCGCACCTAAGAGTCGCGTCGGAGCTGCTGCACAAAACTCCCCAAGCCAGTCGTTATACGCACGATAACACGCACGCACATATTCAGGGTCAGGGGCGGAGGTAATAAACAGTCCAACTCCTGGATACAATACTTCAGCGCGCACATGATCTAAGTCTTGGTCGGCTAACCGTGCTTGCGGTTCCCAGGCACCAGGTCGCGTTGCTGCATGGCGATAGCCTTTGGACGATTTGATTTTTCCGGCGATCTTGTCTTCCATCGACACACCTTCGAGCCCCACCGGCATCGGTGCAAAACCATCGATAATGTAGTAATCGCCATCGTCGCGCGATTCGACGCGTGGCGCGCGCTCACGAAACTTCTTTTCGATTCGGGTTGACCATAAATTTGCGGGCTCCACGACGTGGCCGTCAGCAGAGACGTAACCTCTATCAATACTCGCCATAGAACGTCCTCCTTGTTGTGTTCCCGTGTTATGGCAAAAACCGTGAGGATGTCTAGACCTCGACTTCATTGCGCTCGACTCGCCGGTGAATTTCCTGTTGCACTTGGCGACGCATTTTTCCTTGAGCGAAGAAAGAGGAAGGCAGTGATGGAATACAATCCGCTCTTGCCTGAAGTGAAAGCACCTCTCCCTACATGAGAACGCAAGAGAGAGGGAACCTATCAAGAGCTCAGGACTTCCTCTTGGTTTCGTCTCTTTCATACGCCGCAACAATTGCTTCAATCATCTCCTGAATGTGCACAGCGGAGTCACCATCTTCAGATACGTTGGGTGCACGAAGAAAAACGTCGTACACGTTAAGAGCCACAACCGCTTGTTGGGTGGGGTTGATAGGCACAAAACCTGGAGGAAAAGACTCAGCGTACTCTCGTAAAAACTTGGCAGCAGCTTGAACGGCACGAAGATAGTCATGGTCACGTTGTGAGGAAAACGTGAATCGCCAGCGCTTTGCTTGTCGTGTAATCGCTGGTTTGTCCTGACCTGCGGTTAGTCCTGCCGCGGGAAAGACTCGACAATCGTAAGTGCGACAGGTGTGCGGGCGATGTTCATAAATAGAGCACTGATTATCGATAAACATTGGGCAATGACCATTTTTGTCATAACCCAACACGACATGGCCTTTGGGTAAACCAGGCGCAGCGAATACGAACTGTTTCGGAATCCTGGCAAGCGTTTCAGTTTCGTCAGGGCTGATATGGATAAAATAGGCAGACGTACAACATGCGCGGCATTCGCCACACGGGACAACGGCGCCCTTTTTCGTTTTCTGAGCTTGCCTCGTACGACGAAGCCAGGAAGAGAACGGGTCAGTCGGGAGGTCTGGCGCGAGGGCACCTGCTTTTCCTTTCTTCAAAGGAACCTCAGTTCGGCTTCTCACAGCGACAGACAATATACAAACAGGTTGGACATTTTTGTAACGGGCGCATACCGGGATGTGAAATACTGCTCGTGCCAACGACTTCAGGTGCAGCGTCTTGTAATTTCAGTAGTGGCCGCTTGGCACTTTCAAAGCAGCCTCTCGTGCGCGTATTGCCAGCCATACAACGACGCAACAGAATCGGCGAGCCACAGCCAATCGTACGGACGGCATCTAAGCCAAAGAAATGAAATCCGGTTCCATATCTATTAGTGACATAATCGAGCAACGTGCCCTGCAAACGTTGCGCACTGACCGGATCGAGCAGTGCACGAATGCCATCTTGCGCGATCACCACATCATCAGGACGAGTCTCAGCTTCCATCTTCAAGCTGTACTCAAACCCTTCACAGCCGCCACCAGCGACGGTCATCCGAATACCAGCATTAGTCTTACCCGCTTGGGCCATTTCCTGTTTGAGCATTTCGACAGCTTTGTCGGTCAATGCCAATAATGGCTCTGCTGCCTGGTTCTGGTCTCCGCTGTGTACCTCTGGCTCCATGTGCCCTCCTTTGCATGAAGCGATATCCCTCTGCCTTACCGTGTCAGTTCGTTACCTGTCAACCGTTTCCTTTTTCCTCAGAAGAAACGGTTCTTTGGACGTGGCAAGGCCAAATTTTCACGCAAGGTCGTTCCTTCATATTCGCGACGAAACAACTCACGACGTTGCAGTTCTGGCACTACCCGGTCAACGAAGTCATCGAGTCCACCTGGCAGATAGGGAAACATGATATTGAAACCATCACAGGCTTCAGTTTTCAGCCACTCTTCCATCTCGTCAGCAATCATCGTCGGTGTTCCAATCATTTCCAGAGCCCCGAAACTGCCACCGACATATTGGGCAAGTTGGCGGACCGTCATATTATCACGCCGTGCCATGGTAAGGAGCTTCTGCCGTGCACTCTTGCTGGCATTACTTTCAGGCATCTCTGGCAACGGACCATCGAGATCAAGGCCTGATACATCATGACCAAGTTGCACGGAGAGCGTGGCGATACCGCTATCGGGATGCACCAGGCTATCGAGCCGCGCTTTCTTTGCCCGTGCTTCGGCTGCAGTATCGCCGATAACGACAAACGCGCCGGGAAGAATTTTGAGGTGCTCACGAGGTCGGCCCAACGCAGCCATTCGACCTTTCACATCGGTATAGAAGCTTCGGGCATCTTCGATATTGTTGGCACTGCCGAAGATGACTTCCGCGGTTTCTGCGGCTAACTGGCGACCGACATCTGACGCACCAGCCTGAACGATGACCGGCCATCCCTGGATCGGGCGCGCAACATTGAGTGGTCCCCGCACAGACAGTTCCGGCCCTTTGTGATTAAGCACGTGCATTTTGGCTGGATCGAAGTAGATGCCATGCTCGACATCACGAGTGAAGGCATCGTCTGCCCAACTATCCCATAGGCCAGTCACAACATCAAAGAACTCACGTGCCCGCCGGTAACGTTCACCATGCTCCAAGTGCTCTTCACGACCAAAGTTCATCGCTTCATGCGGGTTAGCAGATGTCACAACGTTCCAGGCCGCGCGTCCACCGCTAATGTGATCGAGCGAGGCGAACTTTCGTGCGACGTGATAGGGCTCGTTGTAGGTTGTCGAAGCGGTAGCGATCAGCCCAAGATGTTCCGTTACCACAGCTAGTGCGGGGAGCAGCGTTAACGGATCGAAGGAAGTGACGGTCGCACTGCGTTTAAGCGCGTTCATCGGCATATTCATCACTGCTAGATGGTCAGCCATGAAGAATGCATCGAAGCGTCCGCGCTCTAACGTCTGCACAAAGCGTTTATAGTGGGCAAAATTGAAATTGGCGTCAGGAAACGCACCAGGATACCGCCATGCGGCAGTGTGAATACTGACCGGTCGCATGAACGCGCCCAGTCGCAGCTTTTGTGAGTGCGCCATGCAACCTCCTTCCTCTCTCTTCGTCATGAACTGCGATTACAGTCGATACAATTCAACTGCCGATTTTCCCAGAATCCACGCTCGATCTTCTGCCGACATTGAAGCGATATGCTCACGCAATTCTGGCACTGGGTCTTTATACGCGTCGACGTGCGGATAGTCAGTAGCCCACAGTATCCGCTGTGCGCCAATCTCACGGGCAATCTCAGGAATGCAAGCTTCGTCGGCCTCGGCTGAGACCCAACAGTTACGCTTCCACACCTCGCTCGGCTTATGTGTGAGACCCGTGGTAAAGCCAAACATGTCAAACTTGCCATCGGCCCGTTCCAGCCACGATGGAAGCCAGCCGCAGCCTATTTCTAGCACGACGTAACGGAGGTTCGGGAAGCGTTCGAGCACTCCACCTTGGAACACGCAGTTCACACCAAGCCGTGAGTCTTCGGTCAATTGCATGAACGTAAACCACAGCGGGTTCTTCTCAGGTGATGGATCACCCTGTGGTGCATACATGCCCATGCCTAAGGCATCGGGCCGCACTTGCACGTGGGTCGCAACCGGCAGATTGGCGGTTTCACACGCAGCCCAGAATGGATCGTAATAGCGATCACCGACTGGTCGACCATTGCGTGGCACCGGCGTGGTAAAGATGCCTTTGGCTTTGCCTTTGACCCGTTCGACTTCCGCAACGGCTAAATTGACATCAAGCAAGTTGACATGCGCGATGGCGATCAGTCGTTGCGGGTCGTGCGAACAGAAGTCAAATAGATAGTTGTTATAAGCGCGAGCATAAGCTGCGGACAGTTCTGGATCAGCACACTCACCTTCCCAGATGATGCCAATAGTCGGATAGAGTAATGCGGCATCGATGCCAGCAGCGTCCATTTCTCGCAGACGTGCCGCAGGATCAATCGCACCGGGTGTACGCAGTGCCGATTCCCAATACGTTACCTTACCAGGTGTCAGTAATTCACGTGGGTCTTGGTACGCGCCACCTAATGCACCAAGCACACCAGCACGCAACACCTGGCTTTTCTGGCGGTCGATTTCCACGTATTCAAAACCGCGTCGGTCCGTACAGAAGCGAATGGCACGGTCACGATATTGTGGTTCAAGATATTTTTCCCACAAGTCCGTGGGTTCGAGGATATGGCCGTCTGAATCTACAACAGTGGGGTTTGTCATGAGGAAAGAATAAAGCGTAAAACGCAATACGTAAACAGAAGACCACGCATACAAGGGCCGGAAGTTAGGAATCAACGCTTATCTGTTGACAATCACAGTCCAGCTTCCTAAATCGAAGCGAGGCTGACGGCTCGTAGAACACAGTAAGGAGAAACCATGCCCAACGAAAGCAATGAAATTCGCGAACTCTTAGACAAACAAGCCTGTAGAGAAGTACTCACTCGCTACTGCCGGGCACTAGATTGGCTCGATGGCGAAGCGTTGAAAAAAGTTTTCGCCGCCGATGCACACATCGATTATGGCTTCTTCCGCGGTCGAGGCGATGCATTTATTCCGGTCGTCATGGAGGTCGAGCATAGCTTTGAACGTCGTTGGCATTTCGTCGCGAACGAGATCATCCAACTCAATGGCGATACTGCAGAAGCCGAAAGCTACGGACTCGCGGCAGCCGTCTCAAGCAAAGAAGGGCGAACGGTGACGCACGTCTTTGGCGGTCGGTATCTCGACCGTTTATCGCGACGTAACGGGCAGTGGCTCATTACCTGGCGACAGTATGTTTTGGACTGGCAGCAAACGATTGAAGCGGATACGCCAGCCGAAGCGATTCCAGGGCTACTCACCTCGACTGGATTCAATCCGGCGCATGCGTTGTATCGGAAGTTGTAGGGTTGCTCACAATAGCAATTGCTCAATCGGCAGACCAAGCAACAAACGTCCGCCGACGCCATACGTACGCAGCGAATTCATGACATGCTGATTCATCGTCAGCATGTCGCGCAGACAACGGTCAAGCTGGTTGCCTGCATAGACCGCGGTCCCGCCACGCGCTTTGAACAACAATTCAACCGCCTCAGTACACATGCCAAAGATCTGCGCATGAGCAAACTGCAAATTCGCCATCTGCGGAATCGACAAGCGTTGCTTTGCCTCTAGCGTCTCCCAGACCTCGCGAATCGTAGCGAAGCCATACGCTCGTGCCGCGTTGATGATCGCCGCAGCTCGACCAACTGCGTCCTGCACGAACTCCTCTTCACGCAGCGTCCGCGCCATCGCTCCTGGTCGTCCGACCGTGGTCATACGTGACGGTTTCTCACCATCGGCAATCAAGGATTCAAGTGCACCACGCGCAACACCGACCGGTACACTGGCGAATTTATAGAGGATGTTTAACGGGAAACGATACAGCGAGCCTGAGCGATGGAAGGTCAAGTTTTGATAACTATACGTGCGCTCATCAGGAACGAAATAGTCAGTGACGGTAAAATCATGACTACCACTGCCACGCAAACCAGTGGGATACCAGGTATCAAGAATCGTAACATCGGCTGCGGGCATATAGCACTGTCGAGTTTCGGCGATTCCAGCCGGATTCAGTTTTGCTTGCTCGCCTTCATACACGACACAGCCACCAATGATCCACGCGCTGTGTTGGCAGCCACTGGAAAATGGCCACTTCCCACTGACACGATAGCCGCCAGGAACTTTCACTGCGCGTCCACGCGGAATCAGCGAACAGGCAGTGACCATATCGATGTCAGTATACATCTCGCGCGCAACGTTCTGATCGATGAAGCCACTCAGATAGCCGCTGTCGCACCCAATCATCACACACCACCCAACCGAGGCATCAGCCACTGATAACTCTTCAATGATCTGCAACTGACTGAGCGGATCGATTTCTGCGCCACCCCAGTCACGCGGCATGGTCATGCGAAACGCTCCGGCTTGCTTGAGGGCATCAACGATACGTAACGGCAAGCGCCGTTCGCGTTCGATCTCCGCGCGGCTTTCGACAATTATCGGCACTAGGGCTCTGGTCGCAGCAAGAATCGATGCGGCATCGTTGGGGCGGGCGTGCTCGTTCATGATGGCCCTCTCCGTTCAGCAAACGTAACGTTGTGTACGCACCCTATTCCCGGCTTTGAGAAGAAATCAAGCGGGGTGATCCGAGGGCACTGCCTCTCCATGCTAATCATGGTAGTTGTAGCACCATTACTCGGAGTGGGAGGTTTTTATGGACCTTGGCAACGTTGGCATTTGGTTTTTCCTTGACGCCATGCCAGCAGCAGAAAGTGCGAAATTCGCTCAGACTGTTGAGAAAGCTGGTTATAAAACGCTGTGGATTCCAGAGGCGGTTGGGCGTGAACCGTTTCCACATGCGGCGTATCTCTTAGATCGCACTGATCAGCTCGCTATCGCTACCGGTATCGCCAACATCTGGGCACGAGACGCGATTACGATGGCAGCAGCATCCAAAACAGTCGCAGAATTGTCGGGTGGACGTTTCGTCCTTGGGATCGGCGTCAGCCACAAACCATTAGTCTCAAACCTGCGTGGCCACAGCTATGACAAGCCCTACAGCTATATGAAAGAATATCTGCCCAAAATGAAGAGTGCACTGTATCGGGCACCAGAGCCGAAAGAACCGGTACCGATTGTCATCGCGGCGTTACATCCCAAGATGCTCGCCCTCTCAGCAGAACAAACACAGGGCACCCACACCTACTTCGTGCCACCAGAACACACCGCGAAAGCTCGTGCCCAAATTGGTCCCAAGCCGTGGATCTGTGCTGCACAAGCAGTGATTCTTGAAACCGATGCCACCAAAGCACGCACGATGGCGCGGCAATACATGAAGACATACGTGCCACGGCTACCAAACTACACCAAAAATCTCAAAGACCTCGGTTTGTATAAGGATAGTGATTTTGACAATGGTTGTAGCGATCGTCTGGTTGATGACATTGTTGCGTGGGGCACGGAGACGAAGATTCGCGATCGCATTGATGCACATTTGAAGGCCGGTGCGACGCACGTCTGCATTCTGCCGATTCGCTGGGATAACGAAGCGTTGCCGGATTTACGAGCGGTTGAGGCGTTTGCGCCTCGGTCGTAGAGCGTGAGGATCAACCGTACCTACTCTTCCTGTAGTTAATAGGGGGAACGGGAGATCTCAAAGAAGAATGGGAGAATCGGAGACGGGGAGAATCGGAGAAGAAAACAAGACGTCACCTCTTTTCTCCGTTTCTCCGATTCCCCGTTTCTCCGGTTCTTCTTCTCGTGCCCTCCGTCTGCCAGAGTGATAGATTCATCCCACCAAATCAACAAAATTCCGCGCGTAAAAACGCTCTTTCGCCGCCTCACTCGTCGTGGGCATCGACGTCTCAAAGCGTTTCAGGGGATTCCGACCGCCTTCGATGTGCGGGTAGTCAGATGAGAACAGGAACAAATCGTCTCCGGCTTGTTCGATCATCCAGCCCACTGGTTCGGTCGGATGGGGCGTGAACCGTAACTAAGGTGACACCTCCAATACCTCGTGCGGTTGGCTGCTTCCGCTCTGACGCTGGCGATGGTAGAGAAAAGCACGCGACATTCACCAGAGAAAAAGGAGAACTACATGTCACAAACGCAACATCTGCTCAGTGGATACAAGGTGCTCGACTTTACCCAAGTGCTGGCTGGGCCAACAACCACCCGCTTGATGGCCGAAATGGGCGCGGAGATCATCAAAGTTGAACTTATGCCCAACGGTGAAATCTCACGAAATTTACCCTTCATTAAGAACGGCCGCAGCGGCTACTACATTCAACAGAATCGCGGCAAGAAAAGCCTGTGCATCGATGCCCGCCATCCCAAAGGACAGGGAATTATCAAGAACTTGATCAAGAAAGTGGATGTCGTCGTAGAGAATTTCTCCCCTGGGACGATCGCGCGCTTAGGGTTTGGTTATGACGTCGTCAAGACGATCAATCCTAAAGTCATCATGTGCTCGATCTCGGCGCTCGGCCAAACTGGACCACTCTCCAGCATTCCAGGCTACGATTATATTGGTCAGGCGTATGCTGCGGTCACGCACCTGATTGGCGACCCTAATGGCGCGCCGTCATTCCCCATGCTTGGACTGGGCGATGTGAGCACTGGGGTTCATGCCTACGCCGCGATTGCCAGCGCCCTACTCTACCGTGAACGGACCGGCCAAGGACAATATATTGATGTCACACTGTTAGATTCTTATTTCCATTGCCATGAACTCAGTGTGCAACTGTACAGTGGCACCAATGGAGCAGTTGAGCCGAAACGGTCAGGTTCGCACCATTATGCCGTAAGTCCGGCTGGATTGTTCAAGGGAAAGAAGCAGTATTTCTTCATTCTCTGTTTAGAGCATCAATGGTCCGTGCTGTGTAAAGCGATGGGCAAGCCGGAACTCATTGATGATCCGCGTTTCTCTACCAATGCCAAACGTGTGGAGCATCAGAAGGATGTCGTCCAGGTCCTTGAAGGCTGGATTCAAGCGCAAGCGAGTGACGACGAAGCGCTACGTCTGCTCCACGCAGGTCATGTTCCTGCAGCGCCGGTCTTATCGGTGCCCGAAGCGATCAACCATCCACACCTCCGCGCGCGGCGTACCGTCCGGCGGGTAAAAGACCCTCTTTTCGGTGAAGTCGACATTCCGGGCATGCCACTAAAGTTTTCTGCCTTCCCGGAAGAACTGCCACTCCAAGCTGCGTCTCTCGGCGAACACAACGAGGAAGTCTTGCGTACCCATCTGTCGTACACGCCAGAGCAGGTGCAACAACTGGAATCCGAAGGGGTGCTGAAACGAGACCCCACTAAATAAAGAGGTCAACAAACAGAGGGGTGGAACATACTTCCTCCCCTCTCCGTATCAATGGAGAACACGATGAACATTGGCCTGGTCTTTCCTTTTCGCAATCCACCACAGTGGCGGAAACCGTTTCCGCAATTTTATGCTGAACAACTCCGTCAAATACAGGTTGCCGAGGCGTTGGGCTTCGATACGGCGTGGCTCACCGAGCATCATTTTGCTGAAGATGGCTACTCCCCTTCCCTGTTACCCATTGCTGGTGCGATTGCGGGAATGACAAATCGGATACGCATTGGCACCTTTCTTTTACTGCTTCCCTTGCACAATGCGGTTCGTGTCGCTGAAGATGCCGCGACTGTCGATATTCTCTCGCAGGGCCGTTTTGATCTAGGTGTCGGTCAAGGCTATGCACCAGCAGAGTTTACTGGCTACGGCATTCCGCGTAACCAACGCGCGTCACGTCTTGAAGAAGGGGTCGAAGTCATTCGCGGTATGTGGACCCAAGACCCTTTTTCTTACACAGGTAAACACTACAACCTCACGAACATCAGCATGATGCCCAAGGCGGCACAGACTCCACATCCACCGCTGTGGATTGGCGCAGTCCAGCATAAGGCCGTAGAACGTGCCGCCCGTCTGGGGTGCAATTTTTTGGGAACTGCCGACCCAGTCGCACAGGAACTCTACGATGCGACACTGCGAGCGCACGGACGCAATCCCAGTGATTACTCTGCCGCGCAACAGCGCTGGGTCTATGTCGCGCCCACCTACGAACAAGCCTGGAACGATGTCCAGGATCACCTACACTATATGTTACTGTGGTACGGGCGGTGGTTTGCAGAGGCCAATGATTTTCCCGGCGCAGAACAGATGGCGCAGTTACCCCCGGCGACGGAATTGCGTCACATGACGGATCAGCTCATCGGTCGTCCAATTATTGGCACGCCAGAGGACGTGAGCCAGCAGCTTGCCATCATGACCAAACAACTGCGCATGACACACCTTGTTATGGGCATGCATATGCCCGGACTCGATCCAGGCAAAAGTCAACGCTCAATGGAGTTGTTTGCCAAGGAGGTGATGCCCACCTTACGTTGACCGTTCGTCTTCGCGCCGTTCATGCGTCGACCAGCTCAGCGCGAACGAGAAATCGCGCTATTTTGCAGTTTCGTCTCCGTTCACCCTGAGTTGGTCGAAGGGTTTTTCAGCAGCTTCTCACCAATCATGAGAAGCGTTTTTACGCGGCCTGCTTCTTCGCCGCGCCTTTCGACCAGCGTCGCAACTCGGGCATCACCTTCGTCGCATAGGTCGTGATGTTGTTCTTAGCTTCCTCAAATGTCATTCCAGAAAAGCTGAACGTGGCGCTGGCCTGAAAGTCACCAATGATCGAGCGGCGCTCTTCATACTTCTCCAGAATTTGTTTCGGTGTTCCCCATACGTTGCTATCAACAAACGCTTTGACCATTGTGTCGATGCCAATCGCATCCATCGCTTCTTTGGCCCCACTGTAATTGGCATAGCTCTTCGAGTCGGCTAAATGAGCGCCAAAAATCTCATAATGATCGGCAAAACTGTGGAAATAACGGCCAACAAACTTGTGAGCTAACTCGTAGGCTGCATCAGCGCTCTCATGGCAAAAACACAGATCAGCAGTCAGCACCGGTGGCGCGGGCATCTTATGATGTTGTTCGAAGAGCGTGCGATAGCGCTCGATTGTCGGTAGTACCTCTGGCCACGGCTTGTAGGCAAACAAACATTGCACAGCGCCAACTTCAGCACACACTGGCACGGTATCTGGCGACATGGCAACCATGTACCGCCGACCAACAAACGACTTGATTGGGGACGGACGCAACGGCACGCGCGGCTGTGGGAAATATGGTCCATTACCCTCGATATAGCCGCTTTCAATTGCCTGACAGACCATCCGCGCCGATTCATCAAACCGTGCGCGCGACTCTTCCATGTCCTGACGAAAGCCGACATATTCTCGCTTCGCCAAACCACGCGCCATACCAAACACGGCACGGCCTTCAGACAAATGGTCAAGGAGCAACACTCGTTCCGCGACTCGCAGTGGATCATTCCACGGCAAGATCACTCCTAGTGTTCCCAACTTGATGCGATTGGTCGCTGCAGCCATATAGCCGAGGAACTGAAAGTTATCCGGTCCCATCGAGTAGTTGGAAAAATGATGCTCGACACTGAAAATGAGGTCGAATCCTAAGGGTTCCATGAGCTTATTGACGGCGATTTCCTTCTTCATGAAATCGGCATCACTCATGTGGTCTTTGTAGTTATTCCAGAAGGTGACACAACTGATGGTTTCCACAATACGCCTCCTGAACCACCGCGATTGCTCATTGTCCACCGCGGGGTAGCAAATGGCCACATACTGCGGCATCGCGTGTACGCCGTCAACAGTCACGGGCGTTTCAACGTCACACCTAGTCGACAAGGCAGCACTCGGATGTTAGAGGGCGAAGAGAGGAATCTATGAAAACGAGTCAATGGGCTGGACTTATTGGTGCGGTCATTCTTCTGCTGCTGACGGCGATGTGGTCATCGCGAGGCGTGAACGCAGAACGACAGGCGCGAGAAGCGATCCTCGAAGCACAACGTCATATCGGCGCGGTACAAGACGCTCATGCGGCGAACGAGGAACCTGCCACCTTGCGACATGCAGAGGATGATTTGTTGGTTGCACAAACAGCCTTCAACAAGGCGCGATTTGACGAGTCAGTGGAAGCAGGCCGCCGTGCCAGTCAGATTGCCCAGGAACTGCTGGCAAAACATAAGGCGGCACCATCACACCAACAGTGAAGAGAAACGAACGATCAGCACAGCCACACAAAAACAAAAAGGAGATACCGATCATGAAACTTGGATTACTGGTTGGCGCAGCGGGACCGCGCATCAATATGGACCTCATTCTTGAAGCAGAAAAGCTGGGCTACGACTCAGTCTGGACTGGCGAGGCCTATGGCTCTGATGCAGTCACACCGCTCGCCTGGATCGGCTCACGCACGTCAAAGATCAAACTCGGCGCGGCGATTCTGCAGATGCCAGCACGAACACCCGCGATGACAGCCATGACCGCAATGACGTTGGACGCTTTATCAGGCGGACGCTTCATTCTCGGTGTCGGTCCTTCAGGGCCACAAGTCGCCGAAGGCTGGCATGGCGTTGCTTATGGCAAGCCGATTCCGCGTACCCGTGAATACATCAGCATCGTGCGCAAGATTCTCGCCCGCGAAGCACCGCTGCAACACCAAGGCGAGTATTACCAAATCCCTTACAACGGCCCCGGTGCAACAGGCCTTGGCAAACCGCTCAAAAGCATTGGGCAGGGCCGTGCGGATATGAAAATCTATATGGCTTCGATTAGCCCGAACGGCATTGCCTGTGCTGGCGAGGTTGCCGACGGTAATCTGCCGATCTGGATGAGCCCGGAAAAACCGCAGCTGTTTATTCCACACTTAGCACGTGGCTTTGCTAAAGCCAGCACCAAGAAGAGCATCAAAGATTTCGACCTCGCACCATTTGTGACCTGCGTGGTAGGAAATGATGTAGACAAATGCCGCATGCCGGTGAAAGACAATCTTGCGCTGTACATCGGCGGTATGGGTGCGCGCAACGCCAATTTCTACAACGACTTTGCCAAACGTCTGGGCTATGAAGAAGCCGCGGTGAAGATTCAAGACTTGTACTTGAGCGGCAAGAAAGCTGAAGCCGTCGCCTTAGTGCCAGATAAGTTGGTTGATGAAGTTGCCCTGGTCGGCACGCGAGAACGCATCGCCGAACGCTTACAAGCCTGGAAGGCCTCTGCTGCCACTAGCCTGCTCATCGGCACGTCACAACCAGAGGCGTTGCGGATGCTGGCGGAGTTGTGTTTATAGGAATGGAATATCCTCGTTGTGCTCCCACTGAATGAAGTCTCATCGTTACGCGTAGGAGCACCGAGGTTTGATCTCACGTGATATAGACACTAAGCCACAACTATTAATGCTTCTCCTTGGTTATGGAGTGCAATGAGCTGATCCCTGCGCAACGCTAGTTCCGCATAGGTCTGCCCTTCGTCATCACAAAACTCGACTTCGTACACTTCTGGTGCGAGGATCTCCACTACTGTTCCGACTTCGCCACGCTTGAGATTACGCTCCGGTAAGTCCTCCAGCAGTGCGACAGTGTCCAACAGTTTAATCTTTCTCTTTGACATTGCCGTTTCCTCTTCTTGACATAACAGGTATTAGGTAAACGCATAGTTTTAATCCCCAGCCAGCCACGCCAGCCGGGGTATCTCACGAGCTCACCTAATCAAACATCAACACCGTTCGTGTCACTTCTCCGGCAGCCATCGCCCGAAATGCTTCGTTCACATCTTCGAGTCGCCCGCGACGACTAATCATATCATCAAGGTTTAACTTCCCTTGACGATACAGTTCAAGATAACGCGGCATATCGAGATGGAAGCGATTCGAACCCATGAAGCTTCCTTGAATGCGTTTCTCGACAAAGAAGTGGCCGGGATTGAGTTCGAGCTTCTCTCCCGGAGGCAACACACCAACGATCATTGCCAAACCACGCGGCGCTAATGCATAAAAACATTGCTCGGTGACTTGCTTGTTACCAATCGCATCAAAAGCGAAATCGACCCCACCACCGCTCAGTCGTTTCAACTCTTTGACCACATCGCCAGACTTACCGTTGAGGGTTTCAGTCGCGCCAAATTTCTTCGCGACTTCAAGCTTATGATCAAGCAGATCAACGGCAATGATTTGCCGCGCGCCAGCGATACGTGCGCCTTGAATGACGGAGATCCCCACGCCACCGGCGCCAAACACCGCAACCGATGATCCCGGTGTCACTTGCGCAGTATTGAGCGCCGCACCTACACCAGTTGTGACAGCACAACCAACCAACGCCGCACGATCAAGAGGAATATCTTCGGAAATCTTCACCACGTTGCGCTCATGGACCAACATCTTTTCAGCGAACGAAGCGAGATCCGCAAATTGCGCAATCGTCTCTCCGCCTTTCGACAAGCGCGGCTTTGATCCTTTCGGTCGCAAACATGCTGCACGATTGGTACACAAGTGTGTCCAGCCTGACAAACATTGCGTGCAGTTGCCGCAATACATCGAAGTACAGGCAATGACATGATCCCCAGGCTTAACCGTGGTCACAGCACTGCCGACTGCTTCGATGATGCCAGCCGGTTCATGCCCGAAAATACCAGGAACACGCGCGCCAATCGTTCCATGTAGCGCATGTAAGTCGCTGTGACACACACCGCTCGCTACCGTTCTGACCAACACTTCAAACGGCGCAGGTGCATCGATATCGACCGTTTCAATGGCTAAGGGTTTATGTAGCTCTCGACAAACTGCGGCTTTGATATCCATATGCTCTCCTCGTGCAATCGATCCTTTGCACTATAGAAAACGCAAGCGCAAAGTTGTCAACCCCAAGGAAGAAATTAAGCATGAAAAATGCAAAATTAAAAATGCAAGACCAAACAACTATCTCCATTTTTAGTTTTTAATTCTTCATTTTTCATTATCCCCCTCCTCCGTTGACGTCCTCGGACCGTCCCGATAGAGGAAGCGAACTATGGATTTTACAATTCCCGCTGAGATTACCGCCTATCTTGCTCAACTCGATGCCTTCATCGAGCGCGAGATCAAACCACTGGAACAAGAGAACGATAACATCCGTTTCTTTGACCACCGCCGCGAATGGGCGCGTACGGATTTTGACCACGGCGGTCTGCCACGCAAAGAGTGGGAAGAACTACTCGCAGAGATGCGCCGCCGTGCCGATAAAGCTGGTCACTATCGGTTTGGTTTGCCCAAGGAGTTCGGCGGCAAAGACGGCTCGAATCTGGCAATGGCGATCATCCGCGAACATCTGGCCGCAAGAGGTCTTGGCCTACACAACGATTTGCAAAACGAAAGCTCGATCGTCGCCAATCAACCAATCGTGCTGATGATTCGCGACTTCGGCACCGAAGGACAAAAACGCACCCTCATCCCAGGGATTCTCGATGGATCGCTCAGCTTTGCCTTTGGCCTCACTGAGCCGGAGCATGGTTCTGATGCGACGTGGATGGAAACCCGTGGCGTGCGTCATGGCGATGGTTGGAAGGTCAACGGCACCAAGATGTGGAACACCGGCGTGCATATCGCAACGCACGATCTCATCTTCGCGCGTACCAGTGGCAAAGACGGCGATCCGACCGGCATTACCTGTTTCATCGTGCCGACCAAAACGCCAGGTTTCAAAATCGAGGAATATCTGTGGACTTTTAATATGCCGACTGATCATCCACGCGTATCATTGACGGATGTATATCTGTCTGCGGACTCCATCCTCGGTGATCCACAAAACGGCCTGATTGTGGCCCAACATTTCACTCATGAGAATCGTATCCGTCAGGCAGCTTCATCACTCGGCGCAGCGCAGTACTGCATTAACGAGTCGATTAAATATGCCCAAGAGCGTAAGCCGTTCGGTAAGCCATTAGCCGCTAATCAAGCGATCCAATGGCCACTCGTCGAGCTACAAACAGAAGCGGAAATGGTACGGACGTTGATCTATAAAACCGCATGGCAGATGGATCAGATGTCCAAGCCAGACGTGGCCCGCAAGATCTCCGACAAAGTCGCGATGTGTAACTATCGTGCCAATCGTCTCGTCTGCGAAGCATCGGACCGCGCTATGCAAGTCCACGGTGGCATCGGCTACTCACGTCACAAACCGTTTGAGCATATGTATCGCCATCATCGACGCTATCGTATCACCGAAGGGACCGAAGAAATTCAGATGCGCCGGATTGCGCAGGTGATGTTTGCGTTTGGAAGACGGACGCGGACGGAGGAGTGAGGAGTGGAGAAGAACGAAGCGGAGAATGGGGGAAACGGAGAAACGGGGAGAGAGGAGACGACGGGGCGACAAGGCGAGCGGGCACAAAGAATGGCGGGGTGGTCGCCGGTTCTCCTCGTCGCCGATTCTCCGATTCTTTTGTGACGCTGGCTACTATTCATCGGCGAGTGACTACGCCGCTCGCACCGCCTTCCCTTGCTGCGCTCGTCGTTGCACGACCACCTTCACTCCATGCTTCGGTCTCAATGTCACCGACGGTACCAGTTCAAGCGGCTCATTTGAGACCAGCGTTAAACCATAGCGCTGACCAATTGCCGCAAGCACCAGCACTATTTCCATCATGGCGAAGTGATTGCCGATGCAGACCCGTGGCCCGTCGCCAAATGGGAAGTACGCGCCATGCGGCAGCCGTTTGTGTAAGTCGTGGTCCCAGCGCTCCGGCTTGAAGAGTTCGGGCTCGTCGAACCAGCGTGGGTCACGATGCACAACCCACTGGTTCATCTGCAGTTGCGTACCTTTCGGAACAACATAGTCACCAATGGTGCAGTCTTGTATTGCTTCGCGACCAATAGCCCAGGCGGGAGGATAGAGTCGCATGGCTTCGCGTACCACCCAAGTCGTGTAGGGCAGTTGCGGTACATCGGCTGCGGTCGGCGAGCGACCGTTGAGTACCTGTGCCCATTCGTCTACTAGTTTCTTTTCAACTTCAGGGTGTTGAGCAATCAGATAGTAGCAATACGACAACGCCAACGCTGTCGTTTCATTACCAGCAAGAAACACAGTGAGACATTCATCTCGTAACTGTTGGTCGCTCATCTGACTCCCGTCCTCGTAGCGAGCAGCGAGCAACCGCGATAAGAGATCCGTCGACTCATGAGTTCGTGAGCGATGCTGTTGAATTAGGCGGTGGCAGGAAACAACTTACCGCAATAGTGATTGACCGGAGTGGAGAGCCTCTGCACAAGAGCAGGGATGAGAGACGAGACCATTGTGTGCTGGCTTCGGTCTAAGTATCGAAGTCTGGTCGAAGAGCTGGATGAACGCGGGCGAC
>VGTJ01000091.1 GCA_016874775.1 Deltaproteobacteria bacterium | reverse complement strand
TCTTCCAAATGCTCGGCCAGATACGTACAGGTGCAATTCTTCGGCGTGCTCACCAAATATTCGACGTACTGCTTCTTGGTAATCATATCCCTAAAATGATACTTGTGGTCCTCAAGCGTAAGTCCTGTTAATGTTAGCGGTGGCGACCCTTACTCTTGACTTTTTGCTAAAAAAATAGGAAATGACGTGGTCACTTAAAATTCCCATCGAGGGGATATACTCGCTTTTTCCACGCAAAGGGAGGTTTGTACTTATGGTTGACAAGGGAGGGAGGCGTTCTCGGAAACGCCTGATCCTGCTCGCAGCAGTTTTTGCCTGTGTGACAACACGACCCTTAACGGGTTGTCAACAGGGAGACCACGGCGTTCAGCTTAACACCGATCTTATCCAACGGACCGATAAGTTCTTCGACGTTGCCTATGTCAGCGGCAGCACGTTTGTCACTGTCGGTTATGATGGTCGGATTCTCCGTAGTGAAGATAACGGAAAAAGCTGGAAAGAGATTGCACCTCGCCCGATAGATGCGAGTCTTACCCAAGTCACCTTTATCGGAGAGAATGGTTGGGCAGTCGGTCATCAAGGAGCCATAATTAACTCCCGTGACGGTGGTAAAACCTGGACCGTACAAAAATCTGGAACGAACAAAGCAATCTTCTCGATTTCCTTTGCCGACCAAAATTATGGCTGGGCCTGCGGTGACGAATCAACCTGGCTTTGGACCAGCAATGGTGGTGAAACCTGGAATGTCGAGCGCATGGAAGTGTCACAGGTTGGTCTTTCCGAAGAAACCAAGCTCGCGGTTCCCGATCTTATCTACTACGGCGTCCATTTCATCGATCAAAATACCGGCTGGATTGTCGGTGAGTACGGCAACATCCGGCACACCTCCGATGGTGGAAAGACGTGGGACGCCCAACATGAAAGCCTGCTTGATGCGCTGGTAGAAAAAGGTGGCACAAAGGACGTCATGAACCTGGGCGCTTTTTTCCGCGTTCGTTTCCATGACGCCAATCATGGCTACACTGTCGGCGCCGCCGGTGCTGTCGCTGTGACTGAGGATGGTGGCAAGAAATGGCGCTGGATCGCGCGTGAAGGCGATAAGCCAGATATACCGCCGCTTCACCTCTACAATGTTATCCATCCGGGAAAAGATGGGCGTATTGTCGCGACCGGCACCAATGCCCTTATCCTCTACTCGGATAATAACGGTGCAGACTGGAGCCATTCTAAAGCACCAGGTGGCGTGTTTACCTGGATCAACGGTATCGCTTTTTCTCCTGAAGGGAACGGAGTGCTGGTCGGAGGTAAAGGATTGATCTTGCTCTCGAATGATGCGGGAGTCTCGTGGCAAACCCTCAGTGGAGAAAAAGGATAACTAGACTCTCTTAACAAGAGCAAAAGGAGAATTTACCGTGGCAGAGAATAAACAACTGTCATCAGTTGAAGAAGCGGCGCAAAGTAAAGCGGCGCTGTATCGTATCGGAGCAAAGCTGATCCAGTCGCGTATTCCGATTTTGATCATGTCGACGCTTTTTACCGCCTTTATGGCATACAAGGCGTCAGGAATGGAAATGGCCACCGCCTTCAACGACTTGTTGCCATACCGCCATCCCTTCGTGCAGGTGCACTTCAAATTTGCCGACCAGTTTGGTGGAGCGAACAACGTCAACGTCATGATGGCAGTCAGCAAGGGGGATGTCTTTACTAAAGACATGCTCAAGAAGATCTACGACATGACGCAGGCGATGGATAAGGTCGCTGGTGTCAACCACGACCAGATTGCCTCGATTGGTCATCGCACCACACGGTATCTTACCGTCTTAGGCGGAACCATTGCCACACCGCCAGTTATGCGCCGTCCGCCGAAGAGCGATGAAGAAGTCGAAGAGATTAAGAAGATTTGTTACAACACAGACTCGATTTACGGTCAGCTTGTCTCTCTCAACGGGCAAGCTCTGCTGATCAAGGCCAACTTTATCGAAGGCCGTCTCGATTATCGCCGCATTTTCGATCAGGTCAAACGCGAAGTTATCGAGCCGTTCGAAACCGATGAACATAGAATTTGGGTCGCAGGCGAGCCGCAGCTCTACGGCTGGATTTATTATTACGCCAATGAAGTGTTTTACATTTTTATCGGCGCAACCGTCTTTTGTTGGATTCTTTTGTATATGTACTTTCATGACTGGCGCGGCGCCCTCCGTCCAACCCTTACCGGTCTAATTTCTTCATTTTGGGGTCTCGGCATGCAATCGATGATGGGGTATTCGATGGATCCACTTTCCCTCGTAATCCCCTTCTTCGTCACCGCTCGTGCTGTGAGCCACTCGGTGCAGATGCACGATCGCTACTATGAAGAATATCGCAAATGGAACTGGGATAAGGAAAAAGCCATCATCGCTGCGTTTGCGGAGCTGTTCGTACCAACGATGAGCGGTATTATTACCGATGCCCTGGGAATGCTCGCAATCGTTGTTGTCCCGGTCGTTATCCTCCAACGCATTGCCATTTCCGCCTCGATCTGGGTGGCCTCAGTCGCGATCAGCGAACTGCTGCTTAACCCGATTGTTTATTATTACCTCAAAGCTCCCGAGAAAGAGAAAGTACTCACCCGCGAAAAGGGCTGGTTCCAGGAGTTGATGAATACATGCGCAACCTGGATCGTCCAGCCCTTGAATGCTAAGGCTATCGTCGCCTTTTGGGTTATCGCCTTTCTCATTTCTCTTACACAAATTCGCCATCTCACCTTCGGTGACCCAACGGCTTCGACCCCTCTGTTACACGAAGATTCTCCCTACAACCAATCGCATCTCGAAATCCAGAAGTATTTTGGCGGCATCGAGCCGCTGATTATTGTCGTCGAAGGACGCGATAAGGACGTGCTGAAGCAGCCACAAGTTCTCCGCACGATGGAAAAGTTCCAGCGTCAACTGGAACGTGATCCATCGGTTGGCTACAGCTTTTCTCTGGCTGATATCGTGCAGTCCATCAACATGACCTTCTATGATCTGCAACCGCGCTGGTCGGTGGTTCCGCACGAAATCCCCAAAATCAGCTCGCTGTTCTTCTACTATTTTGCTGGCGCTCCTCCGGGCGAAACGTCACGGTTCCTTGACCCCAGCTACCGCGTTTCGCACGTTACCTTCTATGCCCGTGACCACCAAGGAGACAACGTCGCTCGTCTCATTGATTCTGCGAGAAAGTTCGTGGCTGAAAATCCGATGGATAAAGCCGACTTCCGTCTTGCTGGCGGCCTGATTGGCGTCACTGGAGCAGCGAATGAAGAAATCGTCAAGAACGATATTCTCATGAACCTGCTGGGCTTCGGAACGATCTTCCTGATCGTGATGTTCACCTACCGTTCAGCCGTAGCTGCACTGGTGATGATGATCGGCTTGTTCCTCGCGAATGGTGTGGTTAACGCATATATGGCGTATGCCAATATCGGAATTAACCTACAGTCCCTACCGATTGTGACAGTGGGCGTTGGATTCGGTATCGACTATGCGTTGTACATTGTCAGCCGAGCGGTCGAGGAATTTCCCCATGTTATGGAGCAACTCCGAGGAGCGAGAAAAAATGCCTCCGAGACGGAATTGAAGACCGAGGCGGTCTCCGAAGCGGTCCGTAGAGGATTGGCCACTTCAGGGAAAGCCGTGGGCTTCACCGCTATCACACTGGTCATGGCCACTCTCCTGTGGGCATTCTCGAACATTCGCTTCTGCTCAGAAATGGGAATGCTGCTCGCGTTGTGGATGGCTATTAGCTTCTTCGGCTCGTTTACCTTCGTGCCTGCGCTGTTGGTGCTATTGAAGCCGAAGTTCTTCCTCCGCGCTGCAGAAGAAGGAATTATCGGATAAACAACAAGCAGAGGGGCGTTTCACGAACTACCCCTCCAATCTGCTGTAACGAAGGGCGGGTGATGAACCCGCCCTTTTTATTTTCATGAGGAAAAAATGACTGCGAAGCAGAGGATAGCCCACAACGGCATAAAAATACTCCTCAGCTTCCTTACCGCAGTAGGGCTCGCCAAGGTGCCAACGCACGGGTACGCAACAACCCGGATTGGTAACTCGGACGTCCAACTCGTATATGAAATGCAGCAAACGATGCAGTTCAAAGGTGACCCAACGACTAACGCCGAATGGGTGCAGTGGCGTAATGAACTGCGACTCGAATATCAATACGAAGACCTCGTTACCAACAGAAAGCTCTTAGGTCTGTATGCAGTTCTAGTTATTCGGAGGGCTGATTTTTCTTTTCTCTATCGTGGCCGGATGGATCCTGTGTACCTCATTCGTGACAAATATCGCCAATTGTACAACGACGAGCAAACCAATCGTTTCCTGTTTCCCGAAAACGACATCCGCGAAATTCATCTAGATATGGACTTCGGTGACGTGTTTGATCACGCACTTTCACTGCGGCTCGGGAAACAACAGATTGTGTGGGGGCAGTCCGCCCTCTTCCGTTCCATCGACATGATCAACCCCTTACGGATCGATCAGAATGGATTCGTCGGTGAGGCATTTGATGACTTTCGCACTCCGATTTGGGCAGCCAAGTTCCTCTATGACATTGGCACTGTTGGAGCACAGTTTTCTAATGTCAAATGGGAACTCTTCTACACGCCGCGTTGGCGCCCAAACACGAACCACCTCCTCATCGAAGGCGCTTGGGGCTTGCAGTATCGTACCCCGGATCTCTTGCGTGATGCGCCAGATGGCGTGAACTTCATTCACGCCTCAGGCATCAATAAAAAATACAGTAGAGTTCGCCACCCTTGGTCCTTGTTGCGGGTCGGCCCTAACGCAAAAACTGACGCACCAGATTTTGGCTGTACCAATCCCCGTTGTTCACCACATATTGCCGGCGATCGTTTCAGTTTCGTGTACAACATCGATGGCTCACGTCACCAGATCCGTGGTACCAAGTGGGCAAACAGCATGATTGGTACTCGCCTTCTTGGTACAGCGTTCGGCAATCTCAACTTTACGCTCAACTATCTATTCAAAAAGGCCGACCCTGCCGCTGGCATCGAATGGGGTGCAGCGTGGGATAGAAGCGCACTTGGCCCCAACGGTGCTGGGACTGGTGTTCTCCGCAGTGACTTCCCCGCTTTCCTGGCCACTGATCACGCTCAACGCGCGCAATGGTTCGATGTCTGCATGAAGCAGAATAAAGCGGCATTTTTGCACGGTGGGGATGCCTACGGCTACAATGCCGATGGGAACCTCAATAACGACCGGACTGGCACATTTTGTTTGCCAACCTTCCACTATTATCCCTGGACACATGTCTTTGGCTTCACCACGACCTATAACGATTCCGACTATACAGGAGGCGTATTTCGTTTAGAGCAAAGCTGGTCTACAAACGAGCCACGGAACTTCTCAGTGCGGAATAATAGCTCGCAGCTTATACGCAATGGTGAGGGCCGCGACGAATTTGGCAATCCCTGCCCCAATGGTGGGATTACCTGTCCAGGCCTCAGAGCGATAACCAAGAAATCGAAGTCGGGGACATCCGTATGGCGTAGTATGATCGGTTTCGATGTTCAGCGCCCCCTGCGTTTCCTACCGGGGACGTTTGGCACAGACCAATGGTTCCTTACCGTACAACACCTGATGACGTACCAGAACAACAATCGCCCAAGTGCGCTCAATACGTTTACCAATGCCCCATTCGATCGCCATCAACGCTGGGAACACCTCTTGACCTTGTCAGGAGCGGGCTTCTTTGCCAGAGGGCGATTAGAACCTTTGTGGGCGTATGCCTATTCGCTCAACGCCAAACAACACTTGTTCCTGGTACAGTTTTTTGGCGAAGGTTGTACTTTGACAATCTCGATCTGTTCGCAGGAATGGCGCTGTATGCCGGTAGTCGTTTCCAGACCGATGCCTCATTGCTGAATTATTATGCGGACCGTGATACGGCTTGGGTTCGCTTGCAGTACTATATTATGTAGGAAGGTAATGTGTGATGCGTCTTGCGTGGCATGCAGCCGAAGCCACAAAGTTACTCACTACGTAACACGTAACACGTAACACATACCACGGTTCCCAAACCGAGGGAGGGCTTACCCCGAGACTCCCTTTTTTTGTTGCAGAGAATATGGGAAGATGCCCCGCCGAAACCCCGAAAGGAGGACTTACGAATGGCGAGTGTAGATGGAGGCGCGCTTATCGGGCGCATTCTCAAAGAACAAAAGGTGAAGTATATGTTCGCGGTCAACGGCGGACATACGTTTCCGATCCTTGCAAACCTCATGAACAATGATGTGGATCTTATCCACATGCGACATGAACAAGCATGTGCGTATGCTGCAGACGGATATGCACGCGTCACGGGCCAACCTGGAGTCTGTTGCGTCACTGCCGGCTGCGGCTTGACCAATGCGGTCACCGGGTTATGTGTCGCCGGCCTCACCAATAGTTCAGTCGTGTGCCTCTCGGGTCAGCATCCAACAACGGAAGATTATATTGGTTCGTTCCAAGAAGCGTATGGGTCAGATGTAGTCCGGAGTTTTTCCAAATTTGCCAAACGCGTCTTGGACTGGTCGACCATCGAAATTGATCTGCGCCAAGCCTTTCGTGAAGCCATCAACCCACCGCAAGGCGTCTCTTTGTTAGAAATTCCGCAGAACATTCTTTATCACGTCGATGACGAGAAGAAGCAGCGGAGGGGTGCAAAAGTCTACGGGCCAGACGAATTGCGCTCGCAAGGTGACCCACGTTCGATCGAACGCACGGCTGAGTTACTCTTCAAAGCGCAACGGCCAGTTATTGCTGGTGGCGACGGAATCTTCTGGTCTGATGCTGCAGCAGAAATGAAAGAACTCGCAGAACTCACCAGTACCCCAGTGTACTGCCGCCGTGCTGGCCAAGGTGCAGTCGACGAGGCTCATCCGTTGGCAATTCGTGGTGCGTGGAAGAAGCCGTTCACCGGTGAAGCAGATTTCGTACTGGCGGTCGGTTTCCGCTACTGGAGTGGTGAGAAATTCGGTGAGCCACCGACCTGGAGTGACAAAGCCACCTATGTGCAAGTCGATGCCACACCACAGCGCGTCGGGTGGCACGTGCCTGCAGAAGTCGGTATCGTCGGCGATCCAAAGCTCGTGCTCCGACAGATCATCAAGAAGATCAAAGAAATGAAGCTCGATTTCAGCACGAAGCGAAAGAGCCCTTGGACCAAGCAGATGGCGGATATTCGCAGCAATTACGAGAAGCTCATCCAAGAGCGGGCAGTGAAATACGCGAACAATACGCCGATTCATCCAGACCGCCTGACCAGCGACCTGATGAAAGTGATCGATAAAAGTGCATCGCTCATTATCGATAGCTTCACGCTGAGCGGGTACACCAGTCAGTGGTTCACGGCTCATGAAATGGGACAGATTGTCGATGCTGGACCGCTCGCACCGGTGGGACACGGCGTTGGCATGGGTATTGGCGTACAACTCGGTCGCCCAGGCAAGCAAGTCATTATCGTCAGTGGAGATGGAGGCCTCGGGATCGGTGGCATGGATATAGAAACCGCCGCGAAATACAAAATTCCGATCGTCACACTGCTGTGGAACAACAGCTCGTGGGGCCCGTCATTCGAATCGATGCCGATTCTCAAAGGTCGTACCAAACCGTTCGATATGATTCAGAACATCCGCTACGACAAAGTCTTCGAACCGATGGGTGTCCACACAGAACACGCCGAAAAGCCCGAAGAAATTATTCCGGCATTAGAACGCGCATTGAAATCCGGAAAAACCGCCTTGGTCAACGTTGTCGGTGATAAACGCATCGGCCACCCAACCTTAGGTGGAAACCTCCTGGGTTCGACAAAAGCGGTAGGCTAGCAAGATAGGGAAAAGGCAAGTAGGAAGAAAAAAACGGAGAAGCGGCAAGAAGAAGTTTTCTGAGTCACCGCTTCTCCGTTTCTGTTTCGCTCAAGCTCATGAAAAACTTCTCACACCTAGAGCACTTGAGGGTCGAAAATCATGGTCAAAGTCTTCTGTGACCGTTGCAACGTCGAAGTTGAAAATCTTGATGCACTCCTGAACTTTTCTATCGAGGTCACGGAGCAGCCGAACCGATCAACCTGGAGCTGGCGAGCGGAAGTGTGTCAGGAATGTTTTGAGGCGATGAAAGAAGAGATCACAAACCGTATCGTTACTCAGCCAGTGGCAGAGGAAAAGAAAAAAGGGGCACGGAAGTAATACTAAATCGGACCACGAAAGATTCATACACTCGTGCTGTCACCCTGAGTGAAACGAAAGGTCTCTCTGAGAGATTCTTCGCTCTGCTCAGAATGACACTTTCACGTCGTGTTTCCGCTTTGCCCCACACCGCTACTCCTTCACTCCAAGTAACGCCAAGTCCTGCAAATATTCTTCTGGCGGGACCATTCCGATCCGTCGCCGTTTTCCCCCGATGATCACTGTCGGAACTGCTGTCACGAAATACGTCTCGGTTGCCTCTTCACATTGTTTACGCACCGACTCCTGGAGGACATGGTCATCGATGTCATGGAGGAAGGTGTTCATATCAAGGCCAGCCTCCCGTGCCACGTTGATGAGGGTGTCTTTATCGATGAGACTCTTGCTCTCGGTGAAAAAAGAACGATACAGTCCGAGATGAAAGCGATGGAAGGCGTCCTCGCCTTGTCGCTGCGCCGCGACTCCTGCTTCAAGCCCTGGCATGCTCCAGCGGGGAAACTCGTCTTTATCCCACATGTTGTAGGTAAGACCTTCTGACGCAACCATTCCGGAGATGCGACGCCAGGCACCCTCGACATAACTATCTTTGAAACGAAACGAAGTTGGGTCGTATTGCGGACGCAGGGCAAAAGGGTGCCAGCGGATCGTTATACGATCACCAAAGCGTTCCTTGATTTTCTGCAAGCGCACCGCTGCAGGATAACACCAAGGTCACAAATAGTCAGAAAATTCGACAATTTCGATCGGGGCATCCATAATTTATCTCCCGCACAAAATATCCACCACCATCTGATGCACTCGGCCATTCGAGATGACGGCACTTCCTGTATAAATGGAATCGGTTCCCGCAAAGTCAGAAAATCGTCCACCAGCTTCGGTTATAAGAATCTTTGTTGCGGCCAAGTCCCACGGCTTTACTTCCGGTTCGAGGGCAACTTCAGCACGTCCCGCAATCACCACACTGTGACCAAGCGCATCGCCAAATCCACGCTGTCGTGCCGTGCGTTCGACTAATTGCAAAAACGGTTCCCAACAAGGTCTGACTTTGAGATCCTTCAATCCACCATGAATGAGCATCGCCTCGCGCAATTCCGCAACCTCAGAAACGCGCACCGGCTGACCGTTCACGCAAGCTCCCTGCCCTTTCCGGGCATAGAGCAAATCGTTGATTGCGGGAGCGTACATCACACCAGCAGTGATTTCTCCATCTTCTTCAAGGGCAATCAGTGTCGCAAAGAACGGAATTCCACGAATGAAATTCTTCGTACCATCAATAGGATCGACAATCCATCGCGCGTTGGTTTGTCCTTGACGTTCGCCGAGTTCTTCGCCCAGAAAGCCATATGCAGGAAACCGTGCACTCAACACTTCCGTGATCTTCGCCTCACATTCACGGTCAGCTTTCGTCACCGGTGTACGATCGGCTTTCGTCTCAACCGTAAGATTGGTGCGAAAATAGTGCAGAGCGACATCACCGGCAGCTTTGGCGGCCTCGATAGCTGCGGTCAGGACTTGATCCATAGACGACGTTTCCCGAGTTCCTATAAAAGCCCTCGCAACAGTCCACCATCAACTTGAATCGCGGTTCCATTCACATAACTTCCGGCTTCCGAACCGACGAAAACGATCACGTTCGCCATTTCTTGTGGATCACCAATACGGCCAAGCGGAACGTCGGCACCGCTATCTTCCAGTGCCTGATCGATGGTCTTCCCCGTGCGTTGCGCCCGCGCGGCAATGCCACTGCGTAACCGATCCGTCAGAATACGACCAGGAAGAATCGTATTGACTGTAATGTTATGTTTTCCCACTTCGCGTGAGAGAGTTTTGGCCATCCCCACAACTGCAGGACGTACGCCATTCGAGAGAATCAGACCATCGATCGGTTCTTTTACCGACATCGACATCACACTCAGTAACCGTCCCCACTTCTGCTTTTCCATATACGGAATGGCGCGGCGAAAGAGGCGTACAGTACTGAGGAAGTTCAAAGAAAAGGCGCTTTCCCAATCTTCATCTTTCATATTAGTAAAGCCGCCAAGCGGCGGCCCACCGGTATTCGCCACCACAACGTGGATAGTACCAAACTTCTTGACCGTTTCATCGACGAGTTTATCCGTTGCATCAGCTTTCGAGAGGTCACCGGGAATGGCCAGAATCTCCGCCCCGGTCTCTTTGCGGATTTCGTCCGTAGTGGTCTGCAATTGGCCAGGGTCACGAGCACTGATCGCGACCTTTGCCCCTTCCCTCGCAAAGCCTAAAGCTGTCGCGCGACCAATGCCTTTACTCGCACCACCAACAATGACGACTTTTCCTTTTAATCCTAACTCCATGGAGTCACTCCTCTTAGGGAACAGGTTTCAGGGGACAGGTTACAGTAAGGCGATTTTTTGGAAAGAATATCCCCTATCTCGGGTATCCCCTTTTTCGGAAATCGCCTAAAGAGAAGCCAAATTGGTACAGCAGGGAACCTCTTTGTCTCTTTCTTCTCAGTACTGTTCCCTGTAACCAGTAACCTGTCACCTCTTCTAGAGGTATCCTTTCTTCGTATAGAAGGTGCGCACTGCAGACTCGAACCCTGCCGGATTATCTCCCATGACAGAATGACCGGCTTTGGGCACCAGGGCGAATTCAGATCCAGGGATTAGTTCTTGGAATTCTTTTGCGCCATCGAGAGAAAAGACATCGCTCTCGCCACCCTTCACAAGCAGTGTCGGGCACGTGATCTTCTTCACGTCAGCCGCCAGTTCATCATGCATTTGCTTGATGTCAACTGGCCGTGCATGTCCCTGACTAAAATAGGTGTCATACTTCCACCCCCACTTGCCACTGGGCAACTGTTTCAGATTGTACACACACGTAAACTTGCGGATGACTTCGAGGGGTCGACGCGGATTGAAACGATGAATAACCGCAGCCGCTTCATCGAGGTCGTTAAATTCTCGATAGTTGGTCATGAAATCGCGAATATGTTGCACGCCCTCTTTCTCTACTCGGGGACCAACGTCAACCACGACTAACGCTTCGACTCTGTCGGTGTTATTACCGGTGAATGACAGCGAATTCGCTCCACCCATTGACATCCCAGTCAGAAAGAAGCGCTTGAGGCCGAGCGCGTTCGTAAACGCGACGATGTCGCTCACCATCGTCTTGCGTGAATAATCCTTGTCGGGTGCCCAGTCGGTATCACCATGTCCACGTTGATCAAACGCCATGATGTGGAAGTTCGGTGACATTGCGGTCGCAAACAGATCCCACGTATGACATGTCTGCCCCACGCCGTGGAGCAGCACGAGCGGTGGTTTCTCCGGGTTTCCCCAATCAAGGTAGTGAAACTTCAGCCCATTTGCCTGCACATAACGATCAGTGAATTGTGCCGTCATGCAAATCCCTCCTTCATGCTCGTACGGCCGTAGCGGCGGACAGAATAGTGGAAATTGAGAACCGAGGAAAGGGACAGCCGCAATGAAA
This sequence comes from Deltaproteobacteria bacterium, assembly GCA_016874775.1. NCBI lineage: Bacteria > Pseudomonadati > Myxococcota > Myxococcia > Deltaproteobacteria bacterium. The sequence goes on along the minus strand of VGTJ01000091.1, from coordinate 12,583 downwards.
AATCAAAAATGCAAAATGTCAAATGGATGGACTGACGTAATAAGGCCGCCTCTCAGTGTGTCCGTTTTTCCTAATTTTTCATTCTTCATTCTTCATTTTTAATTGTTCCAAGATCACCTCAGGCGTCAATTCCTTCAAACTCGACAAAACAAGGCTTGCCTTGCTGAAATCATTGCGCAGCGTGTATTCATTCGGCACCGCAATACAGCGAATGCCTGCACCAACAGCAGCCGTTACACCCTTGTAGGTATCTTCAATGACCACGCATTGTCTCGGAGCCAGCCCAAGTCTCGCCGCTGCAGTTAGGAACGCATCGGGTTGAGGCTTTGCTTGTCGATAATCTTGTCGAGCAACAGTCAGAGGAAAGAACTTCGCGATATTCATGCGGCGGAGCACCGCATCGAGGTGCTCACGGTTACTGTTGGTCGCGACAGTCAGAGCAAAATGCGGTGCGAGCCCGGTTAATGCCTCTTCCACGTAGGGCATCAGTGTCACTTCACGCTCTAAGAGTTCCAAATAAATCGGAGAACGCAGTTGGCGTAATTCTTCCGGAGCAACAGGAAGATTGTGCTTCTCGACGATATATTCCGGACCATTCCCCTGCGCGATCCAGTATGTCTCATATTCCTCACGTGAGACTGTCACGCCATAGTCTTTGAGCACCTCAGAGTATGCTCGATAATACAGCCCTTCAGAATCGATCAGAACGCCATCCAGATCGAAGATAACGCCAAACTTTTGCTTCTCCATATGCACTCGCTTCCTCAATGCGCAATCGTAGGGTTCAGCTTGCCATGCCTTTGCGCTATAGTCACTGGTGATGAGCAAAGAACTGAGCATTGATCTCACTGACCCATCCGCAGCCTGGGTAGAGATATTTCAGTCGCTCGGGCTTCCCGCCTATCGCATCCGGGTTGAAATGAAAGACAAAATGGCCTGCATCCAGGCACCGCACGAGGATTTCGCCCGTATCCTCGATCCGGCGGTCCGGCCAATTCTCGTCAAGCATGGCAAGTCGCTTGGGTATCGATTTGTCACGTTAGACTTGGGTTAAATACCTCTCGTGCCTAGTAGTCAGTCACACTGAATTTGCGGGGTCGATTTCGTCATGCCCGCGCAGGCGGGCATCCAGGATCTTCAAACAGGGGCCGCGACTTAACCTCCCTGGATTCCCGCTTGCGCGGGCATGACGCCACTACGTTCACCCCGCAGAATCAACATGACTGACTACTAGTATCGTGTCTCATAACTTCATGAGCAGTTGTAGGGCGTGCGAAGCGCGCCAACTGACTACGATTTCCAGCAGAACTGTACCAATCTTCCGTGGTTCGATCTATCCCCTACTCATCCAGCGTATGCCGACTGGCCTCCCATTCACGCCCGTTGAACGGTTGAATGGTAAGCGCTTGCAGATCGATCCCCTCTAAACAGCGAACATTGACATCGATCTTGTCGGGATGCGAACGCGGAACGTAATACGAATGAATCCCGCACACCGAACAAAAGTAATGTTTGGCAGTCTTGGTATTGAATTGGTACACAGACATCTGCACCTCCGGAGTCAGCAAACGAAACTGGGCCGGGTCAATAATCAAGTGGAGGAACCCCTTTTTCGTGCAAATCGAACAGTTACAATCAACCACTTGCTCAAAGTTGGTTGTCACCTCAAATCGCACGCGGCCACAATGGCAGCCACCTTGGTATGTAGGCACAACACCTCCTGTCAGTAACGAATATTGAGTTACAGCAATCGAGGGAGTGAGTCATCGGGAGATCGGGGCATTGAGTGATTGAGAAAATTTTTTACTGGCTCGATGACTCAATGGCAAAGTCGCTCAATCAAGGCCAGGCTCTTGCCCCTTTTTAGGAGAGACGATAAGACAGGCGGACGTAAGTTGCATGCTGTCGGGGTGTAGCGCAGCCTGGTAGCGTACTCGCTTGGGGTGCGAGTGGTCGGCCGTTCAAATCGGCTCACCCCGATTCGTGATCAGAGGCGATCGCCCCAACGGTCGCCTTTCTTATTCGTCCTGTTTCTGTTGAAATACCACCATGATTATTTTGGTTTGCAACGATGACGGTATTCACTCTGAAGGTCTGCATGCATTGGAAGCTGCCTTAGCGAAAATTGGTGAGATCTACACCGTTGCCCCAGACCGCGAACAGAGCGCAGTCAGCCACTCATTAACGCTGCACCGTCCACTGCGCATCGATGAGATTGGCCCACGTCGGTTTGCTGTAAACGGCACCCCGACTGATTGCGTCAATCTCGCAGTCAAGGGATTTCTCCCAATCCGACCGAATCTAGTTGTTTCTGGTATCAATCGAGGCGCAAACCTCGGCGACGACATTACGTACTCAGGGACGGTCTCTGCTGCGATGGAAGGCTCGTTACTCGGAATTCCTTCGATTGCGATGTCCCTGGTGATGCGAGGAACGCCGCATCACTTTGCTCCGGCTGCCGATTTCGCCGCAGTGCTTGCACGAGAAGTCATTGAACAAGGCATGCCGTCAGATACGTTATTGAACGTCAATGTCCCCAATATTCCACGCGAAGAGATTAAAGGCTTCCTCTTGACGCGACAAGGCAAACGACGATACGCAGAAACGATGGAAGTCCGCGTTGACCCACGTGGTCGAAAATACTACTGGATCGGTGGCGACGACCTCGGCTTCGATCCTGATGAAGGAACAGATTGTGTCGCTGTCCACGATGGATTTATTTCTGTGACGCCATTACATGTCGACCTGACCAACTATCGTGCATTGCAAGAACTACACGGATTACAACTCCCATGGCACTCGATGAGTACACCATAGCTCGCGACCGTATGGTTGAAGAGCAGCTCGTGCAGCGCGGCATCAACGATCCGCTCATCCTGGAGGCAATGCGGCGTGTTCCTCGGCATTTGTTTGTCGACGCGTCGGTCCAGGATCAAGCCTACGAAGATCATCCGTTGCCGATTGGTGAAGGGCAAACCATCTCACAGCCCTATATGATCGCCTTGATGGCATCAGCAGCACAGCTTGCCGAAGGAGAACATGCCTTAGAGGTGGGTACCGGATCGGGTTATCTCACCGCGATTCTCGCCGAGCAAGGCGTCCAGGTCTGTTCGGTTGAGTTATCGCAAAGCTTAGCGCAACGCGCGCAGGCTGTTCTTACTCGCCTTGGGTATCAAGATGTCACCGTGCACGTCGGCGATGGAACGCTTGGCTGGTCTGAGGCAGCTCCGTTTGATGCCATTATCATTGGTGCTGCAGCGCCTGGAATTCCGCGCCCGTTACTTGCTCAATTGCGGATGGGTGGTCGGATCGTTATGCCCTTAGGCGAAGAAGAACTTCAGACGCTCGTCCGTATCTGGAAGGAACGCTCAGGATTGCAAGAAGAGTACTTTGGTGAGTGCCGCTTTGTAAAGTTACGCGGGGAATATGGGTGGGAAACGTAGGAAGCCAGCGCATTGATTCGGATGGAGGTGCCTTCGTCATGCCCGCGCAGGCGGACATCCAGCAACCTCCAGTAGAAGCTATACGTTAACCTACCTGGATTCCCGCTCTCGCGAGAATGACGCCTCCCTAACTCGCTCTGCAAATCTTTTGCAATGAAGTAGTAGTGCACATGCGCCCCATTTACCTCGACTATAACGCGACCACTCCCGTCCGCCCAGAAGTCGTAGAGGCGATGTTGCCGTATCTGCACACACACTTTGGTAACCCCTCAAGCGTGCACTGGGCAGGGCGTCGAGCAAAGCAAGGAATCGAAACAGCACGTGAACACGTAGCAGCCTTGATCCACTGTCGCGCGACGGAGATTCTTTTTACCAGTGGCGGGACCGAAAGTAACAATCTCGCCTTAGCTGGAGTTCTCCGTTCGAAGCGTAGCCAAGGGTCTCATGTGGTCACCACCGCAATCGAACACTCGTCGATTCTCGAACCTTTGCAGGCGTTGGCCGATGGTGGAGTCTCATTTACGCAGATACCGGTCAACAACGAAGGACGAGTCAGTACCAACGATCTCAGTGCGGCCATTCGCCCGGACACAGTCCTGGTCTCCATCAGTGTCGCAAATCATGAAATCGGCGCGATTCAACCCATTGCCGCTTTAAGCCGCGTTACCAAAGAGCGACAGATTCTGTTTCATGTCGATGCTGTGCAAGCCGCAGGCAAGCTGCCGGTCGACATCAATACCCTAGGAGTCGATCTCCTCTCGCTCTCGGCGCATAAAATCTACGGACCCAAAGGGGTCGGAGCTTTGTATGTCCGCAAAGGCACAGGAATCACGCCGCTTATGTATGGCGGTCCACAAGAGCGAGAGAAAAGAGCCGGGACAGAAAACGTCGCCGCAATTGTTGGTTTTGGCGTAGCCGCTACGCTTGCTGCGCAAGAACTCGAAACCAACGCTGCACATTATTTGCGGCTAACAAGCAGCTTGCGAGCTGGTATCGTCCAGCGTATTGCAGGAACGTGTCTGAATAGTCCAACTCAGGATTGTCTACCGAACACCGTCAACATTGGCTTTGCTGAAGCCACCGGTGAAGGGTTAATGATGGGGCTCGATTTGGCCGGAATTGCGGTTTCTACCGGTTCGGCGTGTGCGGCTGGCTCTTTGGAACCTTCTCATGTACTTTTAGCGCTTGGTCGTGATCCTGAAGCCGCGAAGAGTGCGCTCCGGTTTAGTGTGGGCAAGGAGACAACCGAAGCGGAGATTGATCGAGTGCTTGACGTGCTTCCAGGGGTCGTCGAGCGCGTGCGTGCAGCACGATTACAATAACGAGTAACGAGTAATACACCAATGAGTCTCAAGTCCAACGTACAAAGTCCAAAGCTTGAAGGACCGTACCAGCACCCAGCACCGAACACCCAACACCCCAGGCGAGTTTTGGCGGCGTTGAGCGGTGGCGTTGACAGCGCCGTCGCTGCAGCCTTACTGGTCGAAGCCGGCTATGAAGTCATCGCCATTTCCATGCTCCTCGCCGGTAACACAGATGGACATGACGGCGGCTGTTGTTCGATTGATGATTTTCAAGATGCTCGCCGCGTCGCAGAGCAACTCGGCATTCCCTACTACGTCCTGAACCTGAAAGAGGTCTTTCGCGCCCGTGTAATCGATGTGTTTACCAATGAATATCTCCGTGGACGAACGCCGAACCCGTGCTTGCTGTGTAATCGCGACTTGAAGTTTGATGTCCTGTGGCAACGGGCGCGTGAGCTTGATGCACACTTTGTCGCCACTGGTCACTACGCCCGGATTGAGCATGATCAAGCAACCGGCCAATACCACTTGTTACGTGGGGTAGACCAGCGAAAGGATCAATCCTATTTTCTCTTTACGCTGAGTCAGGCACAGCTCGCACGCACCTTGTTCCCCATAGGGCATCTCACCAAGAGCGAAGTGCGCGACAAAGCGAGGGCCCTTGGACTGAATATCGCTGAGAAACCAGAAAGCCAGGACATCTGTTTTGTTCCTGATGGCAATTATGCTCGCGTTATCGAAGAACGGCTCGCCGCAACGCGTCAGCAGCGCGTCACCACAGGCGAAATCGTCGACGACGAAGGGCGCGTCCTCGGAACGCATGACGGTATTCATCGCTTCACGATCGGTCAGCGTCGTGGCCTCGGTGTTGGCGGGTTAACCAAGCCTCGGTACGTCACCCATATTGATCCTCAAACTGGTCGGGTTTCGGTAGGTGAGAAAAACCGATTAATGACGCGCGGGCTCGTCGCTCATGGCGTCAATTGGGTTGTCGGAACACAAGAGACTGAAATCACCGCCAGTGTCAAGATTCGCTATCGTCACCCCATGATTCCTGCACGGATCGTCCCAGGAGATCACGGCAAAGCTGACGTATGGTTCCAACAGTCGTATCCAGCCGTGACACCTGGACAAGCTGTGGTGTTTTATGAAGGAGACCGTGTATTAGGTGGAGGGTGGATTGAAAAAGCGTTGTAGCTTATGCAGTAAGCATCTACCTCTTTGTCTGTGTCACCCGGAACGAAGTGACGGGTCTCGCAGAGAGCTTCTTCGCGGAGTGTATCCTGAGCTTGTCGAAGGGCTCAGAATGACACTTTTGTAATGCCGCGTCGTAACGTGCACGTCTGAATTCTCACGTAAAGAATACTGAAATAGTCATGTCAAAGGTTTCCTCGCTCCGCGTCGCTCTCACCACTCTTGGCTGCAAAGTCAATCAGTACGATACCGCTACAATCGAAGATCGTCTTCGCAATGTCGGTCACGAGATCGTGCCGTTCTCAGACACCGCTGACGTGTATATCGTCAATAGTTGCACGGTCACGAACCAGGCAGACGCAGAAAGTCGCCAACTCGCACGGCGGGCGAAACGAGCGAGTCCCACTGCCCGCGTGATCATGACTGGTTGTTATGCACAGGTAAACCCGAAGGCGGTGGCAAAAGTCCCAGAAGTCGATTACGTCATCGGCCTCAATCGACTTGACGATCTCTTGCGTGCAGTCAGCAACGACGTCGCGTTAGAGCGTGTGTCCGTTAGTAATTTACGTACGTCGGGAGAAACCCCTCGCGTCGATACCTTAGGTGCGATGACGTTTAGTGGCCAAACGCGGGCGTTTCTCAAGATTCAAGAGGGCTGTGACCTGTTCTGTACTTTCTGCATCGTACCCACGTCTCGTGGGAAAAGTCGCAGTGTCCCACCGCGAACCGTTTTGGAACAACTAGACCTCCTCGCCGCACAAGGATTTCAAGAAGTTGTCCTCACTGGAATCCATCTCGGTGGCTATGGAGAAGATCTCGACCCGCAAGTCAATTTAGTGTGGCTTTTGGAAGCAATCGAAGAACGGAAACCCGTGCCGCGCATCCGTATCAGTTCGCTTGATCCGCACGAGATTAACGATGATCTGATTCGCCTTTTGTCACAATCACAGACCCTGTGTCCCCATTTGCACATTCCGTTACAGGCTGGCGCGGATCGGACTCTCGCGCGCATGCGGCGGCGCTACGATACCACGCTTGCGCGCAAGGTTCTCACCCAGCTCCGTGAAACCTTGCCAGCGGCTTCTTTTGGCACCGATCTCATCGTCGGGTTTCCAGGTGAGAGTGACGAAGAATTTTCACAAACCGTTACCTTCTTAGAGAACAGCCCTGTCACGTATTTTCACGTATTTCCGTACTCAGTGCGCAGTGGCACGACCGCGGCCAAATTGCCAGACAAAGTCCCGCAACCGGTGATTGACGCCCGTGCTCGTCAGATGCGCAAATTGGGTGAAGTCAAGAAAGCCGCGTTCTCACGTGGGTTTGTGGGACAGACGTTACCAGTGCTGTTTGAACACACCCGAGACCGCAATACCGGCCTGCTCAAAGGCTACAGTCGTAATTACATTCGGGTACTCGCTCCTGGGGGAGACGAGTGCATGAATCGAGAAGTTGCGGTCACTATTGAGCGGACGAACGGGGAAACAGCATGGGGGACCATCGAGTAAAGAATGAAGAATTGAGAGTGAAGAATTGGAGAGAAACGTTCGCGCTCCCTCATTCTTAACTCTTCACGGTTAACTTTTCACTGTCCTATGCAAGACTTCTCCGAACTCGAAGCAACGCTATCCTATACCTTTCAACGCAAGGAATTGCTTCTGCTCGCACTGACGCATCGTTCCGCGCCACTGCAACTCGGCGAAAGCCACAATGAACGATTGGAGTTTCTCGGCGATTCCGTGCTCAGTCTCGCGATGAGCGACTTACTTATGCGCCGGTTCCCTGACGCAAACGAAGGAACACTGTCGAAAACACGCGCATCGCTCGTGAATGCACAGGTGCTGGCAATCAAAGGTGCAAGAATTTCGCTCGGGAAATGGCTTCGCCTTGGCGGTGGCGAAGACCGTAGTGGTGGACGAGAGAAACCATCCATTCTCGCCGCAGCGTATGAGGCGGTTTTGGGCGCAGTCTATCTTGATGGCGGGTTTGCGCCTGCACGAGAGTTAGTTGCCAGCCACTTTTTTGAAGACCTCGAAGGAAAACTGCAGGGAGAAACGTTCGATTGTAAAACCCGGCTGCAAGAGATCACACAAAAGATTTTTCGTGAGACCCCAGTCTACCAGGTCGTCGAGGCGCGAGGGCCTGATCATCAAAAGATCTTCATCAGCCAGGTGTCCATTGCCGGCAAACAATACGGCCGCGGCGAAGGACAGAATAAAAAAAGTGCCGACCAAGCGGCAGCCTTGCAAACATTGGAATTACTACGACTTGAGAATCAGGAAATGGAATAGTAGAACGTCCGGAGGTGGTACGCTTGTCCGTAGACGAGTTCATCGATTACGTTCAGCAGCAGGGTGTTGCCGTTGCGGAGATCAGTCGGCAGGAAAAACCGCAGCTCCAGCAACAGTGGCGAGCAACGTTTGCCCTTCGTCCCAAGACACAAGCCAGCCGTCGGCAGTCGAGTGATCGGGATTGGCACGTCTTCAGCACCAAACAGTCAGTGTGCCGTGAGGGTGCGACTGCCGTGAGCCTCTACTCACGTATCGAAGTCCCAGACTTCTTCGTCATCCCTGAAGATGACGCCCTACCAGGGCTACGATGCACAGGAGCGACGCCCCCTGACTTTTCATCGCTCAAGCGAGATCTGTATATTTCGCCACCAGACTTTATCTGGACAATGGTGTTTACGTCCGACCAACCGTGGCATGGGCCATATTTCGCTCGCCGGGAATGGCAGAGGATCAAGTTGTGATGCATCACTCACAACTTAAGCCGTTCGCAGCAGCATCATTCCCTCTCCCGCAGGGAGAAGGCCTTTTAGGGGTAGGCTTTTACGCTGAGAAAAGACGAGACGTCATGCCCGCGAATGCGGGAATCCAGGGAGAATACGCAATCGTACAGGGGTGAAGCTCCTGGATGCCCGCCTGCGCGGGCATGACGAACACGCGGATCCTCACGAGGGGAAATCCGCGCCAATTGAGGCTTGGATAAAAAACCTACCCTTATGGGTTCCTTCTCCCGGAAGGAGAAGGAACCCAGACGCGCTGCGCTCCACCTAAAACACAAGGATTTTTCCTTAAGTTGTGACTGGTGGCCGCCGGTTCACCCATTCACCGTTTCGCTCTTTCGTCTTGTGTCTCGCCGCTTCTCCGATTCTTCCGCTCTTTCTTTCCTCACCAATCTCTAACCGCAGCTCTTATACCAAGTCTCTTTTGATGGTAACGTTTCCGAATCTGAGCGCCCTGTCATTCTGAGCCGTGGAGCGGCGAAGAATCTCTCCGAGAGACCCTTCGCTCCGCTCAGGGTGACACGCAAACGCTCCTATCTTTTGAGAGCTGGGATTAGATGTTCTATTCTCTACTTCGCCCACTCGCATTTTCTCTCGATCCTGAGCAAGCACATCATTTTGCCATTCGTGCGCTCAGATTTTTACAAACTGTCCCAGCTTCTCTTGCCCCACCTTCTGACGCGCGACTGAGTCAGCACGTGTGGGGGTTGCATTTTCCTAACCCGGTAGGGCTCGCCGCTGGGTACGACAAAAATGCCGCCGCCCCTCTGGTCTGGTCGAGCTTGGGATTCGGATTCGCTGAACTGGGAACGATCACTGCCCAAGCACAACCAGGGAATCCCAAGCCACGGATTTTTCGTCTTGAACATGATGAAGCGCTTATTAATCGCTTAGGCTTCAACAATGACGGTGCAGTAGCCGTGGCTCAGCGCCTCAGCTCCCTCCTTCCTCCCACCCACTCGCATCCAATTCCTCTGGGCTTTAACATTGGCAAGTCCAAAGTGACACCGCTCGATGAGGCCGAGAATGACTACCTTTTCAGTCTTGAGCAATTGTTTCCTTTTGCCGACTATCTTGTTGTGAATGTGAGTTCTCCCAACACCCCAGAATTGCGCAAGTTGCAAGAATCCGAGCGCCTCGGACGCTTACTGACAACTCTCCACACGCGAAACCGGCAACTGTCCACACAGGTTCGGATTCCACCGAAACCGCTCCTGGTAAAAATTGCGCCCGACCTCACTGATGATGACATTCGAGAAGTTGCCCGTGTCGCTCTGGCGGTTGGTGTCGACGGTCTCATCGCTACCAACACAACGATCACTCGTCCCTCCTTACGAACACAAATCTCCGAAGAAGGGGGCTTAAGTGGCAAACCGCTGACTGCTCGTGCCTGCGAGGTTCTCCGTGTTCTCTATCGTGCAGTTGAGGGAAAACTTCCGCTGATCGGTGTCGGTGGCATCTTCTCGGCTGAGGATGCATACACACGCATTCGCGCCGGAGCCTCACTCATTCAGATCTACACCAGTTTGATCTATCGCGGGCCACTCGTTCCGCGCACGATCGTGCATGGTCTGATCGCACGCCTCTCCCAAGATCGACTCAGTCATATTCGCGACGCAATCGGTAAGGATGTGTAAACGTGGAAACACAATCAGCGAACATGCAGTCGTCAGCGTTCAACAAAAACAGGAATCTCCTGATCTGACCGATAGGCAGTATGCGGGCAGAAGCACAACACGTGCGATATTCGTCCCTCTCAATCGAACCATGAAAGGTTGGTATACTTGCGTTGTCACTCTGAGTGATAAAAATGGTCTCTCGGAGAGACTCTTCGCGTAGTTTATCTTGAACTTGTCGAAGGGCTCAGAATGACACGGCTCGGAGCCTGCCTTGTAAAATGTACAAACGTTCTCAGGTCTGGTTTAGCTGAGAACTGAAGCCGAGTGTCGCGTGTTGATGTTTATCGCGCAAAGAACTTGGGAATTCCTTTCCGTGTTGACACGCCTTTCTGGGTCACCGTGAAGGTCTTACCAGCAACAAGAATTGCACCTCGTCGTGCAGTTTTCTCACTATGTCCGCCCACTGTATAGATGACCTGCCCTTTTCCGCTACTGCTCGCTCCTTCGGTAATGGTAATCCACGGAACCGTGCTCGCAGCCACCCATCCACAGCCGTCGCGGGTCGAAACCGAAATCTTCGCCGAGGCAGCAACACTTCCTTGCGACCGCTTTCCCGGCGAGATCGAATAGGTACAGGGAGGAAACGACGCGTCAGGATACAGAAACGCCGCGCCACTTTCGTCATCAGGATGTAACGTCGCCCCGCGTCCGTCGAAGTGCGCTCGGAAAAACATCGTTGCCTCAGGATTCGTACTATGCCCAAGGCCTAAGACGTGACCAAGCTCGTGCGTAACGACTTCGGCAATGTTTGACGGACTCTTGAATGCGACACAGTTGTCCCAGCCGTTGGCAAAAACAAGGTCAGCCTCAAGAAGACGCGCGAACGTTTGCTCATGTAAAGTTCGGCTCTCATCAGAGACTGTCACATAAGAAACCGCAGCTAAGACACCAGTACAATTCACCGGGTCAGGAAGCTGTCCTGATGGATCGTTGAAAGAAGCTGCATTCACCCCATCGGCAGAGAACCCTTTGGAAGTCGTGGTCACACCTTTGGTGAAACGAAAGGTAGACTGGCGAGCGGTATTCCATGCTAGCAATCCCGCGTCGAGTTGTTCCTCGCCTGTCGGAAAGACGTTGGTGGGATTGAGAGCCATAACAACCGGAGAGCCACTATCGGGTTCAAACCAACGGATCGGGGGAAAGTTAATCAAGACGAAATCTTCTTGATCGTCGATTGCGACTCCCGAGGGAAGCGGCTGCAGAGGCAACGGCGCAGAAGCGGCACGTTGTTCGCGCGATTCGGCGCTCAGCGTAGCGTAGATGCGTGCCTTCAGAGCCGCGACTTCATAGAAATCATTGCTCGTCGCGCTGCTCTGGGCGCGCGCTTCTTGTGTCCTGCAGAACATGAACTCCCACCGGCGCTTCTCCGCGATAGGCAAACTCTGTTCCTGTATCACTATCGGTGAAGAGCGAGAACTTTCCTTGATAAAAATGGGCCACACGGGCACTGCCGTCGGGGTTCGTGTCGAGGAAGAGCAGCACTCTCTCGCCGAGATGAAATTCAGGAGAACCGTCGACCCATGAACGCACGTTTCCCACCTTGCCGCCTAGCTGCTTGATCGTGAATTCACCTACGCTCGCCTCCCCTTTCACCACTTCCTGTGCAGTCACGGTGAGGTGAGTAAATACTTGCTTTGCACTCTCGTCCCAATAGCTGTCAATTCTTTTCACCTGCCCAATCACGATCGCAGCAGCTTCTCGCGCGAGGTCGTTCTCAGATACTGGGATAATGACCGTCGCTTGCGCCAGCGGCGCCAACACCGCCAACAGTGCGACAACGCTCACCCAGAAAGCAACTTTGCCCGTAAAGAGCCGCTTGTATGGCACACAGGAAACTGACGCTCTGCTCGATGCCGCCTGACATTGAGGCTGTGTGCGCGTAACTATCTGCATGCGTGAACCCTCCATCGTCGCGTCTTTCTGTGCTATCTTTTCCCACCAGCAACAGAAACATTTTGATCTCACAGTGACGGCGGCAGTGATTGTATCAGAAGGTCAAGGTCAACAGGAAACCCCTCTCGGTCAACGGGATTTTCATTTGCTTCTTCCTCCCAGGTTATCCTATCCAGGACTTACGCTTGAGGACCACAAGTATCATTTTAGGGATATGATTACCAAGAAGCAGTACGTCGAATATTTGGTGAGCACGCCGAAGAATTGCACCTGTACGTATCTGGC
>VGTJ01000090.1 GCA_016874775.1 Deltaproteobacteria bacterium | reverse complement strand
ACTCAGAAATGGGCTCCTGCAGCACCATTGGCAACGCCGGTCTTAGCTTGTCGGGGCCGTGCCGCCAAGCATAGCACTGTCTCGTTTCTGCCTCCACGCTCCGCGCCGCGCGCTGTGGAGGACTCAGAATGACACGCACGATAGGCTGCGGCACAAAATGTACGAATGTTCTCGAGTCCGATTGAGTTTTATCTTCAGCTTTTTACAGCATCTCCGCTCCGCCCCACAAAAATGCCAACGCCGTGGCACCGTTTTTACTGGTCACTGTATGTGTGCAACCATTCGGTCGGTAGCTCAGGTTCCCAGTTGCCACCTCTCCCGCTTCGTCCGCGTTTGATCCCTCGATCAGAAAGATCAGCTCGTCACCGTTATGGCGATGTAATGGCAGTAATGCGCCTGGTTCAAAGCGCCCGAGTGTCACCCGACGTTTCCCAACGGTATCTTCCCAAACCAGCTTTTGCTTGATTCCAGGCCGCGCTTCTTCCCAAGCGATATCACTGAGCATGAAAATTTGCGACCCCGGAGCGCTGCCGCGGGACTGAATAGGTTCGATGCCACCGGTAATGACGGCAAGCACTGTTGCACCGGTCTTGGTTGATACCGTATGTGCGCAGCCGTCGGGTCGATAGCCCATGTTGCCAGGGGTCACTGTGCCAGACTCATCCGACAGCGTCCCTTCAATCACATAGACGAACTCGTCGCCAATATGCTTATGCAACGGCAATTGCGCTCCCGGTTCGACCTTACTGATCAGAGCCCGACGTTTGGTCGCTTCATCGGCCCAGAGCTGTTTCATACGGACACCAGGTTGCATCTCCTGCCATTCCCGCTCATGGACCTTGATGAGTTGTGATAGTGGACTCGTCGCCATAGTGCGTCCCTCCTTTTGTAATGGCCCGTGTTCGGTGGCATGATTGTCTTGTCGGTATGCAATTGCAAGTGCTGTATTCGGTACCTTTGTTACTCGGGTACTGCTCAGGAACCGCCCGGCAACATGAAGGTTGAGAGCTCGTTATGGTTCTCGCGTTCGTCGCCGATCTCTGTAGGAAGATCAGAAAGCGCAAAGCACGATATGTACGGTCGCCTCAAATGGCAATATAGGCCAACTTTGTCACGCTTGGGCGGTATCATTGCTATGACATCGCTCATGATGATCATTGTCCCGCAATTTGCTCTCGGATTTGGGCCGAGGTCTGGCGGTGTAACACCCCAGATAGACCTCCTAGACCTCGCCATAGCTTTGCTCGTTTTTGTCTTATGCACAATTGCCGGGGCAACGCTTTTCACCATGGTGGTGCTTTCTTGGCGACAGCGGAGTTCGATTGTCGCAGCGCTGCTCGGCGCACTGGGCGGGCTGTATCTTTCGGCCTCGTGGGCTGCAGACCTGATTGCCAATCCGACGACTCCTGCATCATTAGTGTTTAACCGCTGGCTGTTATTTTTATCTATTCCTGCCGTGATCCTCGGGGCAATGGTGTGGACCGTCGGATGGCTCTTTGAGAAACGGGACGAAGCCTTCCGGAAACAGAAAGAGCAACAGCGAAAACCTCTCCGGCCTCAATCGGACCACAGAACATTCGTACAGTTGGGGTAGCGTGCGCTGTGCGTACGATGCGCTCCTCTGCGTGAATTCCCGTGCGCATGGCACACGCCACAGTCTCTCCGGTGACAACCCGAAGTGTGCCAAGCTCGCGTGGTTCGATTTAGGAGAGTTTAGGCCCCTCCCCAAACCAGACAACTTGCGGTATCGTAGCCCCCTGTCAGCAATAGGAACCTACAGTTCCCCATGCGAAAGGGAGGCTAGCTATGAAGATCTCAATGTTCCACTTGATGCCGTATCGGGATCTCCCGGCGGACTTCGAGCAACGGTATCACTCCGTGTGGGTCGATCCACCGTGGAACGAACTTGGTGACGCAAAGAAAGTCGGACAGTATTACAACTGGACGCTCGACGAACTGATCTACGCCGCCAAATGTGGCATGGATGGTATCTGCGTCAACGAACATCATCAAAATGCCTATGGCTTCATGCCCAATCCTAATCTTATGGGTTCGGTTCTCGCTCGGGCGACCAACGGAATGGACGTCGCCGTCGTGCAAATGGGCGCGACGCTACCGACGACGAACCCGCCAACGCGTGTCGCAGAAGAGTATGGCATGATCGATACCATCAGTGGTGGGCGGCTGGTCGCCGGCATGCCACTCGGCACGGCGATGGACGCCACGCTGTGTGCGGGTATCACCCCAATCGAACAACGCGAACGTTATTACGAAGCGCATGATTTGATTCTCAAAGCGTGGACCGCACCAGATATCTTTGCCTGGAACGGCAAATACTACCAGTTACCAATGGTTAATGTCTGGCCACGTCCGATTCAGAAACCGCATCCACCAGTGTGGGTGCCTGGCCTCGGTAGCCTCAGCACCTGGGAATTCGCCGCGCAACATAACCATTGCTATTGCTTCCTCAGCTACTATGGCCCGGTGGTTGGTCGTGGCGTTATGGATGGTTTCTGGCAGTTCATCGCCCAGAAAGGCATTGAACCGAATCCGTACCGTGCTGGATTTCTGCAGCTCGTCGCGGTTGCCGAAACCGATGCGCTCGCCGAGAAACTCTACGAAGAGCATATTCGCTACTTCTACAGTAAGTCCTTGCATATTCCTGTCGAATACTTCTTCCCGCCGGGACACCAGGATTATCGCAGCTTAGAGAACAGTATCCGCAAAGGACTGTTGAAGAGCACGTTCGACCAACTGCAAGCGATCCCGAACTATAAGTTCAAAGACTTCATAGACAAACAGTTAGTGTTGTCAGGAAGTCCATCGACGGTACGCGACCTCCTCAAGAAAGCCGTGCAAGACCTGCGCGTCGGCAATCTGATGGTGCTGCTCCACATCGGTTCGATGCCACATGAACTCACCTTGAAGAACATTGATCTCTTCACCAGAGAGGTGATGCCGCATCTGCATGACATGTGGGATGACAAGTGGGAGAACAAATGGTGGCCAGAAAGCTTGCGTGGTAAACGGCAAGTGCCACTGGCAGCGCTATAAAGATACGCTATCAGCTTTCGGCGGTCAGCTTTCAGCAAAAACAGAAAAGACTCAACCCGGAGGCTCTGTTTCATAGCAAAACTCACAGAAATTTCCGGGTTTCTTTGTCTGGCTGACTGCTAAGAGCTGATAGCTGACTGCTTATCGATCAAGGAGACAATGAATGGCAGCAGTACAAGAACGCACAGTCAGTGTGTGGGAAAACAAAATCAAACCAAAAATCCAAGTCGCTGGCAGCGGGCCACCGGTCGTGTTTCTGCACGGCGCCTATGGGCTCACGTGGGACCCGTTTCTTGATGAATTAGCCAAGAACTTCACGGTCTATGCCCCCGAGCATCCTGGCACCACCTGGGGTGATCCTGATGGCATCAAGCCGTTGGATAATCTGTGGGATCTGGTGTTGTTCTACGACGAGTTGTTCGACCAGCTCAAGTTAGATTCACCAGCAGTGATTGGTCATTCGTTTGGCGGCATGGTCGCCGCGGAAATTGCCGCCTCCTATCCACGTCGAGTCGGCAAGCTCGTATTGTTGTGCCCAATCGGTTTGTGGCGTGATGATACGCCGGTGAAAAACTGGATGATCTATCCAATGGAAGAAGTCGCCAAGATGGCCTTCTATGATCCGAATGGACCGATTGCCAAGCAAATGCTGGCATTGCCCGAAGACGAACAAGCGCAACAGGACGCGATGATTCGTACCACATGGTCGTTAGCGTGTACTGGAAAGTTCGTTTGGCCAATTCCGGACAAAGGACTCAAGAAACGCATTCACCGCATCAAATCGCCAACACTCATTGTGTGGGGCAAAGGCGACAAGCTCGTTCCGCCAGTCTACGCCCAAGAGTTTGCCAATCGCATCGCCGGCTCACGTGTTGAGATGTTCGACCAAGCCGCGCACGTGCCACAGCTTGAGCAGCTCAGTAAAGTTTCGACTGCGATCCGTGATTTTATCAAGGCGTAAACAACCGTTGACGCTCGTGCAGAAAATCCCCTCTCCCTGCCAGGGCAATGGTGTTAAGTTAAGCCACGACCTTGCGGATGTGGGTTCCTTCTCCCACCAGGAGAAGGACAGGATGAGGGGATCGAAAAGCCAGCAGCTTTGTATTTCATCCCCTCACCCTAGCCCTCCTTTTAGGGGTAGGCTTTTACGCTGAGAAAAGACGAGACGTCATGCCCGCGAATGCGGGAATCCAGGGAGAATACGCAATCGTTCAGGGGTGAAGCTCCTGGATGCCCGCCTGCGCGGGCATAACGAACACGCGGCTCCTCACGACGGGAAATCCGCGCCAATTGAGGCTTGGATAAAAAACCTACCCTTATGAGCCCTAGCCCTCTCCCTGAGGGAGAAGGAATCAGAGAGCTGCTAACTTAACGCCATTGCCCTCGAAGGGAGAGGGCTAGTACCGTGTCTCATAACTTCGTGAGCAGTTGTAGGGCGTGCGAAGCGCGCCAACCGACTGGCGCGTGGTACGCGCCCTACGATTTCACCGCTCATGAACTTGCGAGACACGGTACTAGGATGCACGTTACAGATAGAGTTACTGGAGGCAAGACAATAAGGGCTGCCCCACGCCCCTACCCTTTTGTTTGCGCTTTGCTCTCCCGTTTCAACTTTTGCCCACCATGCCTGCTTCGCAGGCATTTTAATTTTTCAGAGTTTCAGAGTGCAGAGGGTTCAGAGTTCAGAGTTTTTTGGGGAGCACCACAACTCGCATGCCGAGGTTGACGATGGCGTCGGCTGGGTTGTAGTTGGCGCGACAGGCACCACGCGCGAGCCTCTGATTGGCGAAGAACGAGCCGCCCCGCAGCACACGGGTTTCCCTATCTCGTGCGTTGAGATTTTCTCGTTTCTCCCTCCCTTTTGGGTCATCTGGGTATGGATACTCAGCATAAATACTCCGCGTCCACTCCCACACATTTCCGGCCATATCCAAGCACCCATAAAAGCTCTTTCCTAACGGAAAACTGCCCACAGCACTCGGCCTGCCAATCCCTGCTTCCCTCGTGTTCGCATGGTCGTCTTTCCAGCCATCTTCCCACGGATATGTACGCCCATCATTTCCCCGCGCTGCTTTCTCCCACTCCGCTTCGCTCGGCAACGTCACTTCCCACCCTTCACGACGGGCACGTTCACGGACGGCGGCTGGAATACCTTCCCCATTGTGCAATCGCTCCGTCAGCCACCGACAGTAGGCAAGCGCATCATGCCACGTCACATACACAACCGGATGGTTCGCTACGCCTTGCCAGCGGTCGCCTGCTTGCCGTTTATAGCCACTTGCTTCAATAAACGCCGCGAATTGCGCTACGGTCACTGGATATCTAGCCAGGTAATAGCGCGGTAAGGTCACTTCATGTTGAGGTCGTTCTCGCTCCTCAGAATAGTCGTCTTTCGCTCGATCACTTCCCATCACAAACGGTCCTGCTGGGATCTCGACGAATCCCAACAACGGCTCGTCCGGCAGGTAATACGTATCAGTGCGAAAGCGTGGATCACCAATCACTGCCAGTGCATCACCAGCGAGCGCACGATCAACCGGCGACAGAGCACCGTGCGTGAGGATACCTGTCAGCCACCGACGAATACGTGCGACCACTTTGTTATTGCGTTCGCTCACCCGCTCAAGACTGTTATTTTCGATGAGGACCTGCGCAGCTAACAGGGCACCCCAGTACCCGCTCTCGTTGGCAGTTTTTTGCGCCAGTGGCTCATCGTTGCACAGGGCATCCGCTAGCGTCCAGACGTTGGCAGGTACCCCACGCATTGCTTTTGCACCGGCTAATAATGTCGCCTCGCGCCAGCGATTCGGCTCGGCTCGCAAGAGGTCCGCAACGTTATCGGGAAACTCCTCTTGCTCAGTCAGATGACACGCTGCCAGATATTCCTGAAAGGTACGGTGAGGAAAGGCATACACACCAACACCACGCGGTTCGAGAATGCCAGCGCGGTCGCGAAGATATGCGATTAACTGTCCAGGGTTCGCATCCAGTGTTGGGTTAAGCTGTAGTAGCCCATCTACTAATGGCGCTTGCGCAATATCTGCCGTGCCAACCAGCGTCGGTTGGTTCTGATGCGCAGCGAAGGCAAGCCGATTAAGCAATTGACGTATCTTCTTGTGATCAACGCGCAACCATTCAACCAGGCTGGGCTCTGCGACCTCATCGGTGCCATCCGGCAAACGTTTGAACTTCTGACTCTCCCATTGGTCAAGCAACAATTCGACGGCATCGGCATAGAGCTCTTCGCGTTGCTCTGGCAGCGTCCCTCCACGCCAGGCATGTAAAGAAGCCATCAAGGTCAGCAGCAATGGACGCTCGGCTAACTCTAAGAGACGCGGGTTTCTCATAATAGCGCTATTGAGTTGCACCGCCCGCCCTTTGGCCTCATCTTCCGCAAGTTTCCTCGCCTGCCCCACAAAGGCGTACCAGCGCTGTACAAAGCGTTCGATCTGCGCTTGACTAAACGGCGCGAGCACGGCCTCACGAAAGCCGTCGAGCTTCCAATTCTGCTTTTGATAGGCATAGGTACGACTCGTCACCAGGATACGCACCTTCGGAAACGTCGCGGCAAACTGCTCCACCACTGCTTTAACTTGGATGCGTCGTGTATCCGCTTCTGGTACTTCATCTAATCCGTCAAGTAGGAGTAATCCACCCTTGGTTAACAGTTCCGTGCGCAGCGGTCCGGCAATCACTCGTAGTTCTTCTGGCAGTTCCCTCACCACGAAATTCAACAATGGATCACCATGAAATTCAACAATGGATCACCATTCTCTGATGCCTGTGCAGCGGTACTGTTCAAGCCTCGCGCCACAAACTCACGTAAGATGACACGCAACGGCAGCAACGCTCCATGCTTCCACGGCTGGGGCTGCGGCTTTTTCTTTTCACCAAATCGGTCCTCTTCTTCTGGCAATGGAGTACGCAAAACTTTGAGATTGGCGTCCTGCTCGTGCAGTAGTTCTCCTGCCATGCAAAGAGTAAGGAAATTGACGAAAGTGCTCTTGCCAGTGCCAGGATCACCGAGCAGCGCTAAACGCACTTCAGTATTCAGCACTGCCAGTGCTGAGAGTCGCCGCTGCTCATGCTCAGGACGCAGCATCCGCTCTTCCGTTGCTTCTGGACGCTGCGTCATTAGCGCGGTGTAGACAGCAGCAAGATCAAGATCACGCCGGTCTTTCTCGTCGATACTCTTGCGATCCACACCAGACAGCGGCACAGCACGGACCTGTTTCATCAGCCAGGTTAGGTATGACCTACGCAAGCCGTCTTCTAAAGCGGCAGGAAGAGAAACGGTGGGTAATAGAAGTTCCTCCTTCTTGGTATGAGTTTTTGACTCAGGAATAGGCATAGCGTATTGCTGGCGCAACCAATTTGTCAGGTGCCTACGAACCAGCTTCTCAAACTGCGCTTTCCCTTTGTACGGCCACCATAGGCCCTCTTTAGGAAACTGTTGCTGGAACTGGAGCACCTGTTTCCATTGATCAGCCTCCTCAGGTGTTTTTGGGGTCGCCGCTTTCTGATTGAAGTACACCATGATGTGAGGACGTTGAGTCTTCTGCCAGGTCTCGAGCGCCAGATTGAATTCATGTTCTGAGCCGGTCGTTCCGTCTTTGGTTGGCGTACCAAAGCGCTTCCAGAAGACACCAACAAAAATGTCACACTCTGGGATACGTAGGATGGCATCGATCAATCCCTGAGGACCATCGACATGAAATCCAGCGTAGGCATCGTCTTCCCAACGCGACACCTCCAGTCGTAAGCGACGATCTTTGGCAGTGTTACTGTTGATATCCTCGATGACATCTTTCAACACATCACGTTCTGGTTTCACATCACTCGGAGATGCAACCGCCACACGAAGAATCTTGACCTCTTCCCCCATCGGTCTTCCTTTCACATAACGGCCAGTTCTCTACACAAGACCATGAAAAGAGGGAAAGAGGCAAGAGAAAGAACCGACAGAAAATCGGTGAGAATGAAGTGCGCCGTAAGAGATTCGAACTCCTGACCTACAGGTTCGTAGCCTGCCGCTCTATCCAACTGAGCTAACGGCGCATAAGGAAATGCTGAGGCGGGTCGGCGGTGAGCAACTTCATGCGTGCACCATGTGAGAAAGTCGCTCAGCGAGAGGTTGTGTGTAGCATACCTGGAAGGGAGGTGGCAACCACCTAAAGCAACGTGCAATTGTATTTACCCTAATTCCTAGCTTTCGACCCTCACCCTAGCCCTCTCCCTGCCAGGGAGAGGGAAGACCAAGCATAGCGAGAACAAGTGAACGTAACGACTCGGGTACAGTGAACTGAAAACCACGCTCATTAAACGATTTGACTTTTTCGCCATACGGTCAATGATGGATAGCAAGATGAGTGCGGGTGCAAATCCTGATATCCGTTGGCAGCAACGGTTCGACAACTTTGACCGTGCCTTTGTCTTGTTACGTGAGGTCTGCGATCGCGGGGTCGATTCTCTCTCGCAATTAGAAAAAGAGGGAGCTATTCAACGTTTCGAAGTTGCGTTCGAGTTGGCATGGAGAACGTTGAAGGATTACCTGGAGGAAAGTGGGGTAATCGTGGACCCAGTCACCCCTCGCAATGTGATTAAAGAGGCTTTTGCCGCGAAGTTCCTCGATGATGCGCAGGTGTGGATCGATATGATGCTCCACCGTAATCTCCTCTCGCATACGTATGATAGTGCGGTCTTCGAATCTGTCCTCCGCACCGTAGCGGCGCGCTACTTCGCTGCTTTTGATCGCCTCCATGAGTTTTTCTTGCTCAAGAAAATAGAGACATGAAAGACATCGGCCTTACCCCACACGAGATCAATCTTATCTGTGACGTATTACGTCGATTTCCAACAGTCAGCGAAGCCGTACTCTATGGCTCGCGCGCAAAGGGAACGCATCGACCAGAGTCAGACATCGATCTTACCCTCGTTGGAGTTACTGACGATCTTGAGGCCGAAGCCGTGGCTGATGAACTGGAAGAACTGCCCCTTCCCTATCGGTTCGATGTGAAAGCGTACGACCGTATTACGTATGGCCTCTTGCGGGAACACATCGATCGCGTCGGAATTACGCTTTATCGTCGCAATGTTTCAGGTAAAGATACCGCAGCGACTAAGCCAATCACCGCACCGAACATTACGTAGTACGCCGGCGCAATCGGTGAGCCGGTTGTCTCCACCAGCCACGTCACGATAAATTGCGCAAACCCGCCAAACAACATCACTGCCATGTTGTACGCGACAGCAAGTCCGGTCGAACGCACCGCGACAGGAAATTGCTCAGCTACTGCCGTTGAAATCGGCCCGGAAAAAGCGCCTGCCACGCAGCACAACACGCTCTGCATCAGCGCAAGATGAAGGAAGCTCGGGTTGGCGTGAATCCAGGTAAAGAACGGATAGAGCAACAGCAAATACGCAATCGGTGCGGCGATTAACACTGGCTTGCGGCCAATACGGTCAGACAGCGCGCCACAGAGCGGAATCACAATGGTCATGCAGATGAGACCAATCACTTGGGCAATGAACGCTTCGTTCAATGGGATATTCAATTGCTTATTGGCAAAGGTCGGCATGTAGACCAGAATCACGTAATAGGAAATCGTACCACAAATTGTGAGGCCAAAGGTGACAAGGATGCTGTGCAGATGATCGCTGATGAGTGCACCGACGGCTTGCGTTTGCCGTTTACTCCGCGCTTCAAGAAAAGCGTCGGTCTCTTCGAGATGACGGCGAATGTACAACCCCACCGGTCCAATCAACAAGCCGAATATGAACGGAAGACGCCAACCCCAGGAGTCGAGTTGTTCTGGGGTAAACCCACGGGTTACCAATACACCCGACAACGCGCCCCCAAGTGCCGCTAAACTTTGCCCCACCATCTGTAACGAGCCATAGAACCCGCGTTGATGAGCTGGTGCAGCTTCAACTAAGAACGAGGTCGCACTAGCAAACTCACCACCCGTAGCAAGTCCTTGCAGTAACCGCGCCAGCACCATGAGCAGCGGCGCAGCGATGCCGATCGCGGAGTACGGTGGCGCAAAAGCGATAATCGCCATCGAGACTGTCATCAGGCCGATGATGAGTTGCAGCGCGGCTTTACGGCCCTTGCGATCTGCATACATGCCAAGCAGAATGCCGCCGACTGGGCGCATGAAAAACCCGACCCCAAAGGTTGCGGTGGTCAGTAACAGTGATGCATACTCGCTCTCTGCCGGAAAGAAGAGCCGCGAGATAATGACCGTGAGAAAGCCATAGACAACAAAGTCATACCACTCCAACGCATTACCAATCACTGCCGCAGCAATTTGCTTGGTGCGCGGCACTGCGGCTGGCCGCAACGTCTCGTTTTGCATCGCATCGCGTTACCATAGCTTTGCCTCGTCGGCTATGAGGGGGACGTGCGAAGGAAATTTGTCCTGCCTAATCTTTGGCGCCGCTCACAAATACGATACAATGGCTAAGAGCTTGGCCGAACCATGATTGTCAGCATGTCATGTTGAGCGCAGCGAAACATCCCTCCTCACCGTTACAAGAGAGATTCTTCGCTTCGCTCAGAATGATACTGTCACAGCCTGGTGGTCATTCGGATAGACACTAAATGGTGACACAAAGGAGCCGTACGTTGAAAACACTAGCAACACTGCAAGTTCTTTTTCTAACGATCTGCTCTCTGTCCGCAAGCACGGCACGGGCAACCAGTGTCATTGAAGTCTCTTTTACCGATCTCATCACCCAGGCCGAAGTCATTGCCGTCGGGACCGTAACCGACATCCGCGAGCACTGGGACGCTGAGAAAAGGGCGCCGTTTACCTTGGTCACCTTTTCTAATCTCACCGTTGTGAAAGGGTCGCCTGGCAATAGCTTCACGTTAGAATTCCTCGGCGGCAAAATGCCGAATGGTTTGGTCATGACCATCCCTGGAGTGCCACAATTTGTTGTAGGCGAGAAAGCCGTGGTGTTCTGTGCCGGTAATCGGCGCGACTTTTGCCCCCTGGTCGGCATCTGGCAAGGGGTCCTGCGCGTGATGGACGACCCGCAACGCAAGATCGAAACTGTCAGTGACAACTTTCGCGTGCCGATCATTGGCATCGAGGGTGGGAAGTTGGTGAAACGCTCGCCTGCTACCGTTACCCAACCGCCATTGTCGTTATCGGCCCTGCTGCAAACGATTCAACAGACGCTCTCGTCTTCAAGCCACTGACCGCCTGCCAGCGAGACCCTCATTATGCGAACTTTTTCTTTTGTTGTACTGGCCGGTTTGCTCAACCTGCTCGTCACCTGCGCAGACAGCTTCGCGTTTGCGCGCGAAGTGAGTCGCGGCGTGTTGGCGATCTGGCCGGAAAGCGAAGCTACCATCAACCTGCGCGTCGGCTGTCCAGACACACCCCTGACGTTCTGGGGTCCGTGCTGGACCGATGCCGTTATTGACGCGGCGAACCGCTGGCACGTCCCAGACGCAACTTTTCGTTTCCGCATTCAATCGCCGACTGTTGACGCCGACCCGTGTGACACCGATGGGCATCGTACGATCGCGTTTCGTCCAACCTTATGTGGCCCGAACGGGCCTGGCTTTGGCAGCTCACTGGCTGTCACATACTTTCTGCTCAACCCCTCGACTGGCGCATTCGTCGATGCCGATACCGTCTTTGACGGCAAACGCACCTGGGTCACCTATGATGGCCCACTACGAACCAATGCATCCGGAGCGATCGAATATGACTTTCATCGTGTCGCGATACACGAACTCGGCCACATTCTTGGTCTTGACCATCCTGATGATGTTGGACAGACCGTGACAGCAATTATGAACCGGCGGGTCAGCAATATCGATACAACCCAGCCCGATGATCTCGCCGGAGTCCGCACCATTTATCCAGCCGCCGGCACCACGGTCCAAGGCAGGTTGGAGAATCCACAGCCAAACAGCGCAGTCAGTGGGATCAGTACCATCTCTGGTTGGGTATGTGCAGCAACCCAGGTCACGGTACTCATCAATGGCAACATCTCTATTCCAGCGGCGTATGGCACTCCACGTGGGGACACTCGAACAACGTGCGGAGACGATGACAACGGCTTTGGCGTGCTTGTCAATTGGAATGACCTTGGTCCCGGCACTCATCAGATGGTTGCGCTTGCCGACGGTGTCGAGTTTGGTCGGGCAACGGTCACTGTCGCAAGCTTCGGAGTCCCTTTTGTCACCGGTGCAGGCGGTGCCTATACTGTCCAGTTCAATGGACGCAACGTCACGTTACGATGGGAAGAAAAGCTACAGAACTTTGTGATTAGTGGCGTGCAATAAAAAGAGCGGAGAGGGCGGGATTTGAACCCGCGGTACGGTTTTATCCGTACACTCGCTTAGCAGGCGAGCGCCTTCGACCACTCGGCCACCTCTCCACGATGCCTCTATAGGCAAGAAACAGATTTTCTGGTTAGCAGGGGTCTCACCTTTTGCCAAGGGCTCCTGTTGCTCACTTTACTGTTCATCAACTGAAGAGGCAAGGGCAACGCGCCTTCGCTCCTTGCTTGACACCTTCCCTGACATCCGTCATCCACTGAAGGGATGGAGAAAGGGGAAGGAATGGCAGAACGAGGCTTTACCGGACGCAGTTTTCTCTGGCGTCTACTCTTCGCACTCTTATTGGTCGGCGCAACATACAACCCCGAGGGATATTCCTATTATCATTGGGCGCTGACGGACTTTTCGCTCTTTGGCCCGGAGCAGACAGTTGTCGGTGTCCTGTTACTGATTGGCTGGGTCATTTATCTCCGAGCTACCCTGCGCTCGCTTGGCTTGCTCGGCTTGGTGTTAGTCGTGGCGTTGTGTGCTTCACTGGTATGGTTACTCACCAGTTGGGGATGGATTGCTGCGGACAGTCCGCGGGCAATTACCTACGTGAGCCTCGTCATTGTCGCACTCATTCTCGCGACAGGGATGAGCTGGTCACATGTTCGTCGGCGCATCAGTGGTCAGGCGGATGTCGATGCTGTGGATGGAGTGAGTTGAGTTCAAAGGGGCGACCGACTGGTCGCCCCTCCCCTTGAGTGACGCCTAAATCAGGCCACAGAAGGTTGGGACGACAGGAGTGTCACCCTGAGTGCAACGCAGGGTCTCACAGAGAGATTCTTCGCTACGATCAGAATGACAGAGCCGAAGTGTCTGGAGATACAGTGTACGCATGTTCTCGGGTCCGATTGAGATTAGTAGTTCACTGCGAATGAGGTCAGGCTGCTCCCAGGAACTGCGTAGTAGGGAGCGGTCTGGTGCAGAAACGCTTTGGTATCTTGTTCGAACATCAACACATCAGACACAGAGAGTGAGACGGGGCCGGGGGTCACGCTATCGTAATGCGAATAGATCTCAATTTTGGTGGGATGGATGCCTGGCCCTTCTGTCCAGCCTGGCGTTTCAACCCACTGCGAGATCCGTTTGTCATTCCATTCCCAGGTTGCGAGTACGCCTTCATGCCCATCTTCACGCTGCACCGTCACGACCACTTCGGTCCCCTTACGCACGCAACCGACGTTCACACCACTGGGTTTTTGCGGGGAGGCCCACCACAACTTTACTGGTGTATTCGTCGGACATGCCCGTGGCGAATACCCAATCCCAGCTTCCACATATTGATTGCTGCGGCCCTTGCCTGGGTCCCATAAGACCGTCCAGGCGATCGCATGACATTTGCCTCTCAAACATTTCGGATGTGCATCCATACGGAGGCGCGCCTGGGAGGCGTAGGCGACCTTAGCCGTTTCACTTACCCCAGTGTAGTAGTAGGTATAGGCATGAACAGAGGCAGCGCTCATCAGCACGAGCACCACCAACAGTGCCTGGAGCCAGTGTCGAGCGTGGAGTTTACGGAAGACGGAAGAAAAATCACTTTTAGTGTTGAGGTTCGTGTTGCCCAGGGAAACATTTGCCGCTTTCGCCGTTGGTTGGAAATATAAGTCACCCATAGTGAGAATAAAAGCAAAGCCAATACCAACGCCGCTCAGCCGTGCGCATCGTCGTACGAGTGACCAGAACCTCCTGCAAACACTCAGCTTTCTGTCGCGCAAGCGTTTCTCCTGCTCCATGCGGCGTTTCCTGATCGTAAAGGTTCCCTACGGTTCGCAGCGCCGAAGCGTTCTTCACTTGGAAAAAATACAACAAAAACGAACCCTGATGTTCCGCGGCGACCGTTAAGTTTTCCTACGCTCTGCGGTGAGGAGCCTCACCAGCGCCCGCAGCAACAATAGCACAAAGAACCGTCCGAGCTGCACGGGCAAGAGAAAATTAACTTTCTGTTATCTCGTCCACGCCAGTGCACTGTAAACCTTTCCGACGGTTAGGCGATCCCGCCCCTCGCTGCGCTGAAATTCTGCTAGAGGGAGGACCCTTGACAAATGAAATTGAAAATGATTTTCAATTTCAGCTAATGAACAGTTGCGCTTCAAATCACCGCCCTCACGCATCACGCGATAGTCGCTGTCTGTGCGGCAACCTGCTCGCCCGGCTACGACCCGAAGGTGTGGAGTTGAAGTGTCGACGCTGTAAACGGGCCCTCGTTATTCCTTGGGGCGACCCGACAACATGGCATGGAATCTCAGTCCAATGGCAGCAGGTCCCACAAGAGGAAACAGCGTCATGACGGTTCACGGGCGTTTCGCAAGAAAAGCATTAGAGGCCAGCGGTCCAGCCACCCAGAGCCCTCACCATCAAGATTCTCACTTGAAAGGAGAGAGGGTATGAAACGATCGCTGGTCACAACCGTTGCCATCCTTATTGCCGTTCTGAGCGGTCCGCGGCTTTCTCACGCAGTCGATGAACGTCGCATTCAAGAATTGGAGCGACAAGTCACGGAAATGCAGAAAGAGCTGCAGTCGCTCCGGCAAGAACGCAAACAAGAAGAGGAGCGAACGCAGAAACAGAAAATTGAGAGCGAACGCAAAACCAGTATCCTGGCCGAAGAGTTTGAAAAGCTGAAAACGAATCTGACCGTGCCAGAAGACACGGCGTATAAAAGCGCATACGGTCTCGGTCCTGCCGCTTCGAAGATTTATGGTACCCGGCGCGGCCTTTCCATTGGTGGCTACGTGGAAGGCTTTTACAGCAAGTTTGTCTCCGACAAAACCCGAGCCAATCGCGACAATGCGGATTTCCTCCGCTTGGTTACCTACATCGGGTACAAATTCAACGATTGGATCTTGTTCAATTCCGAAATTGAGCTTGAGCATGGGTCAACTTCAACGACCAAGACCAGCGGGAGCGGTGAGGTGTCGGTCGAATTTGCCTATCTCGATTTCTTGCTCTCTGAATATGCCAATGTCCGTGCCGGCATGCTGCTCATACCGATGGGGTTCCTCAATGAAATGCACGAGCCCAACACCTTTCATGGCGTGTTTCGGCCAGAGGTCGAGACGCGCATTATTCCTTCCACATGGCGGGAGAATGGTGTCGGGTTGTTCGGTAAGATTGGTGAATCGTTACAGTACCGGCTCTATGCAGTGAATGGTCTCAATGCGCGAGGATTTTCGGTAGCTGGGTTACGCGGTGGCCGTCAGAAAGGCAATCGTGCCCTGGCGGAAGACATTTCGATCACTGGTCGTCTCGACTACACACCGATCACTAGCCTCTTACTCGGCGGTTCGTTTTACCTCGGCGATCAGGGCAATAATCAGGATGTCAGCGGCACCCGTATTCCCGATAGCCACCTTGCCTTGTGGGAAGTGCATGGGCAGTACCGTGCATATGGACTTGAGCTACGCGGTCTGTTCACCATGGCCCACCTCGGAGACGCCCGTGCTTTGACTTCCGCCCTGCGGAAAACCAAGGACGTCGGCACGAACGACACTATCGCTAACACGATGTTAGGTACGTATGCTGAGGTCGCGTACGATATTCTTCCGCACTTGTACGCCAACACCGATCACTATCTCGCCCCGTTTGTTCGGTTTGAATACTACAACACGCAAGATAACGTTCCTGCTGGATTCAGTCGCAACGGCAATGCCGCACAACGGCTGTGGACCTCTGGTCTGTCCTATAAACCCCATCCTAACGTGGTGCTGAAAGTCGATTACCGCCGCTTCTCGGCAGTAAAAGGCGTGCGCCCTCATGAGGTAAACTTTGGCATCGGCTTGGCATTTTAATCTCGTAATCGTCGGGCTCAGTGTGCTCGTCACCTGGGCCCTGCCCACAATTGCAGCAGCCAAGGCTTTCTATTCTAAACAAGAGGCCTTAGCCCTCGCCTTTCCTGAGGCAGAACACGTTGAGACAAAGACAGTCTTTCTCACTGACGATCAAGTCCACCATGTCTCAACGCTCGCCTCAGCACCAGTCGATTCGAAGCTGGCGACGATCTATGTCGGACGAAAAGCTGGCCAGGTGTTGGGCTATGCGTTTATCGAAACCAACGTTGTTCGGACGTTACCGGAGACGTTCTTGATCGTTGTGTCCCCCACCGGCACGGTGCAGAAGTTATTCGTTCTGGCGTTCTATGAACCAGAAGAATATACGCCATCGACTCGGTGGCTGCAGCAGTTTGATCAAAAAGCCCTCACTCCGACATTACAGGTACGCCAGGATATTCACGGTATTGTCGGCGCGACGCTGAGCTCGCGGGCGATTACCAATGGCGTACGAAAAGTCCTGTCGCTCTTTCAAGTCGTTGTCCGAGAGGGGCACCAGCAAGTCGCCGAAGCGGCCAAGCAGTAAGCCGACAACGTCACATTTCCGTAGTCTCAGGAAGGCGAATATCCTGTCATGCGTTTTGTCGTCACTGGCGAGTGGTCGAAGAACGGTCTCCTGCAACTCATCATTGTCCTTTTCATTATTTATGTTGGAGCCCTGTGGCTCACGAATGCCCTGCTCTATTTCCAAAAGATGAGCCTCACGTACACGTCTGTCACTGAGTATTACCTCGGCTCTGAAGAGAAGTTCATGCAGCCACGCAGTTATCAGGGAATGCTCGAGATCTCGCATTTTCATTTTTTCGCTATGGGCATGCTGCTGCTGACGCTCACGCATCTCATGCTCTTCGTTCCGTTACCGGTCGAACGCAAGCCGTGGTTCATCATCATCCCCTTTTTCTCGGCCCTGGTCGATGAAGGCAGCGGCTGGCTCGTGCGCTTTGTTCATCCGTTGTTTGCCTATCTGAAGATCGTAGGATTTCTCGCGCTGGAGATCAGCCTTGCGGTCCTCATGGTCTGTAGCCTGTGGGCGGTCTTTGTCGGTTCACAAAAGAATTACCGTGCACAAGTTTCATCAGGGTCCTCACCGAGTTATCCCGATGACCCACTGGCATAAATATCGCGCCCCTCAGAGGAAGTGGCTCTGGCGCATCTCCCTCGGGATGATGAGCCTCGCCTGTCTCACTGCGCAGCGTTCCTACGCCAATGCCTCCTGCAGAAGCGATGGTCGCTACGTCATGGGCACGGTGCTGGAAATCACTCTTTGTCATGGTCAGCAAGCCGCGGCGCAGTTCGACGCTCTCTTCGCTCAGGTCAGTAACCTGGAAGCACAGTTAACGACGTTCTCCCCTACCAGTACCGTGAGTCAATTGAATGCGCGCGCGGGACAGGGTCCGATGGCAGTTCCCCCAGCCGTGCATGAACTCCTCACCTTATCGTTGCGCTATTGGCAACAGACCCGCGGCACCTTTGATGTCACGGTCGGACCGATCGTCACAGCCTGGCGCCAGGCGACTGACACAAATACGTTCCCCAGCAAAGATGCGCTCCGACAGGCACGGGGACGCACCGGCGCGCGCTTCCTCTCTCTCTCAAAAGATGGGCATGCTGCACTCCAACGGACCGGTATGCGCCTTGATCTCGGTGGAATCGGCAAAGGCTACGCCATCGATAAGCTCAAAGAGGTCCTCCACCAGCAGAATGCGTTGTTGAATTTTGGTCAGAGCAGTATCTGGGCGTTGGGCACCCCTACGGATGCTCCAGGGTGGCGTCTTATCGTACAGCGACCGAACGGTGAACCCGCCGGCGTTGTCACTCTGCGAGATCAAGCCTTGTCGATTTCCGGCACCATGGGGCAGCCTTTCGTCATCAATGGCCAATCGTATGGCCATATTATTGACCCCCGGAGTGGCCAGCCGCTGCAACGCAATCTGCAAGCCTGTGTTCTCGCACCAACAGCGACACAAGCGGAAGCCCTTAGTAAAGCGCTGCTCGTACTCGGTGAAAAACAAGGCATCGCCTTGTTACACGAAACACCGAACGTCGAAGGATTGTTATTGGATACGGACGGACACCATTGGATGACGAAAGGT
Organism: Deltaproteobacteria bacterium; assembly: GCA_016874775.1. Lineage (NCBI taxonomy): Bacteria > Pseudomonadati > Myxococcota > Myxococcia > Deltaproteobacteria bacterium. The sequence goes on along the minus strand of VGTJ01000090.1, from coordinate 5,974 downwards.
TGGCAAACGGCGACGCAGTTCGTGCTGCTTTGAACTGTGCAGGAGGGTATATGTCGAAAGCTATTCTCACGACCATTCCCAACAATCAGGACACCGACTCACTTCTTGAACTCGCAGTTGAGCAAAGTCCCGAGGGGGCGCCTTGTGTAACGTTGCGACATCTCTCGTGGGCCGAGGGGCTGGGATGGTATCCGCAACAACCGCTTCGGCTTTCAGTCGATGAAGCCGAAGCGTTGCTGCATGCATTGCGTACCACTCGACACTTATGGCAAGAACAGCGACAGCAGAAGCCAGGGAAAATTATTCCGCTCCCGGCTATTTCACCCGGCGAATGCTAACTTCGCGTTCCACCCCTTGGGTCTTGATCGTACCAAGATACATTTCCAGTTCTTCGATGTCGTGCTGCTCAGATTCAATCTGCCCTTCTAGCATCGTCCGGAGCGCGATATCGCCTTCGGTGAGTGCATGGGCATCGAGATAGGCCTTCATCGTAGACTTCTCTAAATCAAGGGCGAGACGCAGCATTTCTTCGAGATCAGTCGATTGGTGAACCGTACCGACTTCGACGGTCGGCACTCCACCCAGTACGACAACTTTCTGACCGAACTTCGCCGCATGGTCCATCGAGCTTTTGGCCTGAGCGGCAAAAAAATCTGCGTAGACTTTGCGCCAGAGTCCATTCACTAATAACGCATTTTGCTTGTATTGAAGGGTGGCGGTGTGCTCAAAGGCAATGACTTTATTTAAGGCGGTAATGAGCGCTTTCGTATCCATAACGTGACATCCTTTCTGGTGAACGCATTCACCGCTGCCGTTCTTGAACCATAGTCATCGGCACGATCGGAGTCAAGTTAAGTATTTGATTTTATTGAATAAATTGAAACTGAAAATCATTCTCATTTTCAATTTCGCAGCCACACGTGAGTACAGATCCACCCAACATTACCGTTTGCCATACACGCGTTCTTGCCTTTCCACTGAGTTATTTTAATAAATCACTTCATGTGATATTTGATGTCACCAGTGATGGCCGCCTCGCTTCTTCCGGACTGGTGGGTGCCTGACCTCAATCAGATTGAGAATCGGTAGCGTGGCCTGCTCTTCCAGTGAGGATGCACGGCCATCAAGGAACATGGTCTCAATCAAAACGGTGTCGAGAGGTGCTGTGCGCAGCCCCTTTTTCCTTCCATTGTAAATGACCAGACCACTGTGCTAGTGGGGGAATATCATTCAGCGTCTGACCTGATGGGCCTAAGCGTGTTGTATTAATCGCTAACCTGCTCGCTAGAGCAAAAGGAGGGGTCTCATGGCGGATTATGATCTCATCATTAAAAACGGCACGATCGTTGACGGTCTGCGCATGCCCGCGTTCCGAGGGGACATAGGGATTCGCAACGGCAAGATTGTCGCCATGGGCAATGTCCAAGGCAGCGCCACGCGCGAGATTGATGCCACCGGGCAAGTCGTCGCGCCGGGCTTTATCGATATCCACACCCACTACGATGCGGCGCTGAGTGGCGGTACCAAATGGGACCCGTATGCGTCGCTGTCTGGGTGGCATGGTGTCACTACCGTCGCCATTGGTAACTGCGGGTTTGGTTTTGCGCCGGTGAAGCCAGAGGATCGTGAACGCGCCATGCGTCGTATGGAACGCACGGAGTCGATCCCACTCTCCTGTATGCAGGCTGGCATGCGCTGGGATTGGGTAACGTTTCCTGAGTATCTCGATAGTCTCGACCGAGGCGGGCTGGGCGTGAATGCTGCCTCGTTAGTCCCATACTCGCCACTACGCGCATACGTGTTGGGCAATGAAGCCGCCCGTGACCCAAACTACAAAACCAAGCCTGAACAAGTCGAGCAGATGAAAAACATCTTGCGCGAAGGACTTCAGGCTGGTGGCTTCGGCTTCTCGGCGTCCTTTAGTATGGCCAATCGTGATTATGATGGTGGCTATCTGCCAACCCACGTCGCCCCACGCGAAGAATTCTTAGAAATGGCGAAAGTGATGCGCGAGTTCAATCGTGGTTCGATCGAGTGGACCATGGGGCATGCGCTGCAAGGCTTGGGCATGGACTTCCTGCTTGAGTTGGCCAAAGTCAGTGGTCGCCCAGTGAACTGGAATGCGGTGATCTATGATCCAACCTCGCCCAATACCTGGAAAGAACAACTAGCGTGGATGGAGAAGGCCTACCGCGAAGCGCCAGTATTGGCGGTCAATATCTGCACACCGATCGAATTCGAATTCACAATGGAAACTATCGGTTTGTTTGATCAACTGCCAGCGTGGAATGAAGCAACCATCGGTTCGTTGGCTGAACGCAAAGCCAAGTTAGCTGATCCCGCGCGTCGTCCAGCCATGAAGCGTGATATGGAAAAAGCACCGACGGTCATGCCGGGCACCAGCCCCGACTCTGAGCAAGGTGCGATTCGCATGTTCCGTTGGGACACGACGTTTGTCGATGATGTGCACCTGGCAAAGAATAAGGACCTCAAAGGTCGCACGATTGCCGAGATTGCCAAAGCGCAAAACAAGCATCCGATCGATACACTGCTTGATATCGCGGTCGAAGAAGATCTCAAAGCCGAATTCGCGATGCAGGACTTCATCAACAACAATGACGAAGCGCTCACCGCGATTCTCAAACATCCACTCACGCTGGTTGGCTCGTCCGATGGTGGGGCACACACCAAGTTCCTCACCCTTGGTCGTTACCCGACCCATTTCCTGGCCCACTGGGTACGCGACAAACAGATCATGAGCCTCGAAGAAGCCCACTGGCGCTTATCGACCATGGTCGGCTGGGCGATTGGTATTCGCGATCGCGGCTGGTTGCGTGAAGGCATGCCAGCGGACATCGTCGTGTACGATCTCAACAAACTGGCAGTGAAGCCGATGGAAACCATCCAAGACCTGCCGGATGGCGACTGGCGGCGCGTACAGAAGGCGAACGGCTATAGCCACATTATCGTCAATGGTCAGGTTACCTTCGAGCACGGCACGTGCAGCGGCAAATTGCCGGGCAAGATGCTGCGCAGTTCGGAGATGGCAGCGTAACTGCACGCTATCTCATTCTTGAGAACAATACCCCTTTCCCTAGCTTCACCTTGGGCTGGGGGAAAAAGGAAAGCGGCGAAGAGGCAACAAGGAAGAAGCAGAAATCTCAAGGCTGCAGGCCGGAGAGAAAGACGAAACATCCTCACAAGGGTTTCGACCTGCAGCCTTTCTTCATACTCCACTTCTTGCTCTCTCCTCCTGAGGCGGCTAGGGTGAACGGTGCATAACGAAAGGGGAGAACGTTGCTATGGCGGTCAATTTGAGTGGCACCGGAGTCCCGACCGGTACGGATGTAGAAGTGGACATTAAAATCCATACCCGCTTGAACATTTCTGCCTACGTCGCCAAACAGAAGGCTAACGTGAGCCTTGCGCTTCATTGCGGACAGAGCTTCTCTGTGGATGAACCTATCTTGCAAGTTGGGCAGCGAACCTGCTGGCTTGTTCCCGTATGGCTCTCCCCACCGCGGGACGGACGCCAGACCAAGATCGGAGAGTTAGTGATTGATGCGCAGACTGGAGAGGTCTTGGAAGTTGGCGAACGCTGCCGAGTTCTCAAGCAGATTGCCAATGCCCTTCTACTAGCCGCTACTCCTGCTGCGTAACCGTGCTATAGATTCCGCATCTACCACAAACGAACCCGCAGGGGTGCAACTCCTGTGTCCCTGCTACTGTGCGAATGGTACTAGCATTTCAGGGTGTCGCCTTAGGGGAAGAAGAACTGTGCCGTTGGTTGGAAACTCAGCCAGTAGGCACGTCGGTACTAAACGTTCTTCTCCTTACTCAGCATGTTTCTGCGTGTCACGTTGAAGTGATCAGTGCCTCGCTTGATGATCTGGCGCAATGGTTACAGGAAAACATTCCAGCTATCGTCTTCGTCTCTACGACTCCGTTGCATTACTGGCAGGAAAAGTGTCTGCATGCGCTGGTCGTGGTAGGAGTTGAAGAACAGACTGTGTTAGTCCATGATCCAGCTCTCACGACGGCACCCACGGCTATTCCACGCGACGAATTTCTCGCAGCCTGGGGAGAACTGGCTCAATTGGCCACACTGGTCAAAGTCTCCTCCTAGCACCGGCGTCACTTCAGCTTCTGCAACAACACTCAGGTACTCTCTTCGATTTCGCCGCGCTTCAGCGGGACTCCCACCGCTCTTGCCCCTCCATCCCTCGACCGTGTTTGTCAAACCCTAGGTCTCTGTGGTAGAGGGCAGAGAAAGTGAGGGAACAAAAGGGGCCTATCCTATGTCCGAACAACCGACGTCTACTCGGTGGATCATTGTTGCTGTCGTCTTTTGCATGGGCGTGTTGATGTTCATCGACCGGGTGAACATCTCCATCGCTGGCAAATACATCATGCCCGAATACGGGCTGACCAACGTGCAAATGGGCTCGATCTTCAGTGCCTTTGTCTTGGGCTATGCGCTACTACAAATTCCTGGCGGATGGCTAGGTGATCGTTTCGGTCCACGCCCCGTGTTAGCCGCCGCAATCTGTTGGTGGTCGGCGTTTACTGCGGTAACGGCGATTGCTGGCGATTTCTTTCTCACCTCACTGTTTGGTATCGTCGGTTCATTCATGATCGTGCGTGCATTGATTGGTATCGGTGAAGCTGCTGGACCACCAAACTACAATCGTCTCGTTGCCAACTGGGTCGCGCCTGAAGAACGAGGCTTAGCGATGGGCCTTGCCACTAGTGGCAGCGCGCTCGGTGCCGCGCTTACACCGCCACTGATTGTGTGGATCATGGTCACCTGGGGTTGGCGAGCCGCGTTCTATATTGCCGGTGCTGCGGGTATTCTGCTTGCACTGTTTGTCTATTGGTTCATCACTGATCGACCGGCAGAGCATTCGTGGGTGAATGCCACCGAGCTCCAGCGTATTACCAAGAATGCGCCAGCTGCACCAAGCAAAGCCCAACCAGCCGGGCCAATACCGTGGCGCGCGTTACTCGGACGCGCGGATTTGTGGTTCCTTACCGCTGCCTATTTCACTCTTGGTTACATCATGTACATCTATTTTTCCTGGTTTTACTTGTACCTCACCGACGTGCGGGGATTCTCTGTTCTGAAGGGTGGTTGGTACAGCACTGCACCGTTTCTCGCTGGAGCGATAACTTCACCGATTGGTGGTTGGCTCTCTGATTTCCTCAGTCAACGCTATGGAAAACGTATCGGTCGATGTGGTGTCGGGTGTGGCGCCTTGGTACTCACTGCGGGTTTTATCTATCTCGGAGCATCAACCGCCGACCCATACATGGCCATTCTTTTTCTCTCGTTAGGGTCAGGATCGCTGTTCCTCAGCACGGCCGCTTTTTGGGCAACAACGATGGACCTCGCCAGCAAGTATGCGGGCACCGTCTCCGGCTTCATGAACATGGGTGGCAATATTGGTGGCACCCTCTCCCCTACCCTCACGCCGTATATCGCAGAACGCTATGGCTGGGAGACAGCGCTGTATGTTGCCGCGGCATTAGCAATTCTGGGTATCTTTTGTTGGCTCGGAGTTCACCCTGAACGCGCGATTGATTTGGAAGAACAAGACGCCGCGCAGCCACTTGCATCTGCGGTCATTGCAGGACAGAAATGACTCAGGCAAATGGTATAAGAACGACACACCGGATCTGTCACCCTGAACGAAGTGAAGGGTCCCTCAGAGAGACCTGTCCTGAGCCTGTCGAAGGGTTCTTCGCTATCGCTGCTCAGAAACACACTCTCAGGCCGAGACGGGCTGGGGGAGGAGCGTGAACCCCAACCGGGCGGCGGTCCGTTTGAGGTGGCGAAGGGTGCGTTGACGCAGGTGTTCATCATAGGCTTCCCAGCTCTGCGGTTGATACGGAGTGCGATGTTTAAGGACATGATACACAATCCGAGCGAGCTTATGCGCGGTCGCCGTGATGGCGGCAGCTGGGCCTTTGCGGG